>JAKSAU010000570.1 GCA_022361535.1 Desulfobacterales bacterium | reverse complement strand
TTACATCAGTAAGAGAAGAACTTTTAAGCGTATCGTTGTTAAAAATAACGGTATCCACTGTGTTTCCACAAAACTGCACTAATTCACCATTTTGTGCTAGTCCTAATGAATTATCATTTCCAATGGATCCTTTTAAGTTTAACCATTGTAGAACTCCGTTTTTATTGTATTTCGCTAAGTAAAAATCAGTACCTCCAAATCCGCTAATACTAGCCGAAGTATGCGACGATGTACTGTCAAACACAATATCGCCAGATGATTTACCAGATATGTAAGCATTTCCATAATTATCAGCGGTTGCTGCGTTCACATGATCAGATCCTGTGCTTCCTCCACTTCGTGCCCATTGAAAATCCAAATTAGCATCAACGCTAACAAGGAACGCATCTGATACGGTAGTAGTACCTCCAGTCAATTGATTCGATTCATCGAAATAAATGGTTTCATAAATGTCACCACCAACATAGTAGCCCTGATCCTGGTTTAAATTAATGTATTTGGATACAGATTTTACAGCCGAATTCCAAAAAATGGCAGTATCCTGTACAATTCCATCGGTTGAAACTGTAGCTAATATATGGTCTTTAGCACTCCTTGCTGCGAGTGTAACTGAACCTGCGGTATCTGTATATTGTATTTCAGTTTTAAAAACTGCAATAACAGCAAGATTTCCAGTATGTGGATTGGCTAACATATCACGCACTGTTTCTACACTGGTTCCACTAAAAAGCCTAACATGGTTTATATAGTTTCCATCAAGGTCGTATTCAGCCAAATATGAGTCGGTGTTGTTGCTTAAACCAACAAGGTTTGATGGGGTAAAATACAGGATATTACTTTTGAATTTTCCAGTAACATATACCCGGTCATTTAGAATCGCAATGGCCGGTGCATCATCATCACCGGATCCTCCGATTCGATTTAACCATTGAAGGCTACCATCGTGATCAAATTTACAGATAAATCCATCGGTTCCTCCAAAATTATGTATAGTATCTCCTTGAATTGTTAATGTTCCATCGGTATAAATTCCGCATAAATAGGTGTTTCCTTGATGTGATACCATTTTGCTGATGTCAACGTTTCCAGGGCATTCCATATAGCTCGACCATGCCCATTCCTGTGCCCTACTATTAGTTAAAAAGCT
>JAKSAU010000659.1 GCA_022361535.1 Desulfobacterales bacterium | reverse complement strand
TTACCTACATCCTTTATTGCATCTCGTGCATTTACACATAGATTAGCTAATATTTGATCAACTTGGGAGGGATCAATTTTCACCGGCCAAAGCGCCGTACGAGGAAGCCATTTCAAGTCTATATCTTCGCCGATTAAGCGTCTTAACATTCTCAGCATCCCTGAAATCGCTTTGTTCAGATCTACAATTTCTGGCGAAATTGTTTGTTTTCTGGCAAAAGCCAATAACTGGTGAGTAAGATTCGTTGACCGCTTAGCCGCCTTTTGAACCTCTTTCAGGTTTTTAGTGACTGGATTTGATGGATCCAAGTCATCGAAAATTAATTCGATATTGCCAAGAATAATGCTGAGCATGTTATTAAAATCGTGTGCGACACCTCCGGCCAGTCTGCCTATAGATTCCATTTTCTGGGCCTGTCGAAATTGTTCCTCCATTCTTCTCTTTGTTGTTATATCGGTGAAACTTATCAGGCCTGCGGTAATTTCATTGTTATCGTTAAAAACCGGACTTCCGTGTACCTCTAAATTTATCTTTTCTCCATTTGGTTTAACCACATACATATCATCTATGGAATGATGTTCCCCCATCAATGCCCTCACAACGGGTAACTGATCCTCAGGGTAAATGTTCCCGGTATCAGATTGGTATGCTTGATACACTTCTGCCAGATTTGTCTTGTCTGCATCAGGCATTATCCCCCTGCCGATCAACTCTTTTGCTCTTTTGTTGGCCAGAAGGGGCTTTCCTGAAGGGGCCTCAATCATGAAGACACCGACTTGCAGATTCTCAAGCAGGGTGCGCATCAATGTATTTTGGGTTTCCAGACTTTTCTCTATTTTTTTATAATCCGTTACATCACGGGCAATGGCGTATATTTTTCCCGACTCAGAATCAGGATGAGCTACCCAACTTAACCATCTATACCCGCCATCCTTGCACCTGCATCGATTTTCAAAATTAATAATATTGGTTCCTTGCCGCAACTTTTCTTCAACAACAGATTGGGTCAATTCGATATCGTCAGGATGAATGAATTCGTAAAAAGATTTTTGCACAAGTTCATCTTCTGAATAGCCAAGTATCCTGGTAAAGGCGGGATTTACCTTAACAAGGGTTGATGCATTGATATCAGCGATACATATCATGTCTAAAGACATATTGAAGATCTGGGCAAACCCCTCTTCTGCCTGTTTTAAGTCGCTTATATCAATTGTATATCCTGCCAAAAGGGTTCTTTTGTTTTGCATTAAAGGGAATTTATACGTGACATAGCTTTTACCGTTCAGTTCTTCATTCAGTTTCAGATTTTTCCCGTTTTTGACCACATCAATATCATCGCCCGTTATTTTATTGGCAAATTGCTCCGGAAAAAGTTCCTCCATGGTCTTTCCGACCATCTGGCTGGCAGGAATGCCTGTCATGTCAAGATAATTATCACTGGCATAAATAACCTTACTTGCCTTATTTGTAATCTCTTTAATAAACGCATATATAGGAGAGTGTTTGATAAAAAAGGATAAGAGTTCGCTGGTATCTGCAAACGAATCCTCTATCTGACTGCTCTGTGCATATTCTTTTTGTTCTAATTCTTGAACCCGCTGCCATAATTCTTCATAGGTTGGCTTTTCAGACATTTAGCCTCCTGACAGTTATTTCATTCGAGAAAAAAAATCCCAAAGTGGCCGTTAACTAAACAAATCATCTGGAAGGATTGTTAAAACCTACTCTAAAAGAAATAAAAAATCAAAAATAAGCTTCAGGTTATCAAATTATCTTTTTTGTCCAATATTGAAATACTTTCAAGGTTAACTGAATCTCCTATTCTACTCAAGTCAGGTGAAAGCCACCTTCTTGGAAGAGAAAGACCTGCGAAACGCTGGGCTCAAAGGCTTTAATTCTTGACAATATAGACAATTTATATTTGGATTGATAGAATCTAAAAACAAGAACCGCCAGGGAAAAAAGATCATTTAACGATTAGTTTGCAGGAAAATCAATGTGTACTATGGCGTATTCAGCCGATTTAACAAAAAATAAAAGTATCATCACAATTACCTTAACTTTTATAATATTACTCTTTGCCTGTCCTTTTAGTGCAATGGCAGAGCAGGATACCATTACAAATGATATTGGAATGACCTTTATCCGAGTGGAGCCGGGAAATTTTACCATGGGCAGTTCCATCACCGAACGATTCAGGAACAAGGATGAGGTCCAGCACGAGGTTACCATTACATCAGCCTATTACCTTCAAGATTCAGAAGTAACCCTGGAACAATGGTGGGCAGTAATGGGAAAGCGGTGGCTTTGCCGCAGAAAGGGAGAGGGGAATCTGCCGGTCACAAGAGTATCCTGGCATGACTGTATAAAATTCATCAATAAATTAAACAAAAAAGGCAAAGGCACATACCGCCTTCCTACGGAAGCGGAATGGGAATACGCCTGTAGAGCAGGGTCATTTACTGCCTATTTCTGGGGAAACGACATTGACTGTTCCAAGGCAATGTTTGCCAACAACCAGAAAAAAGACAGTGAATGCACTTTGTACTACGAGACATTACGAATCAAACCTGACGGACCTGCACCTGTGAAGTCATTCGCACCCAACGCCTGGGGATTTTACGATATGCACGGCAATGTCTGGGAATGGTGTCAAGATATGTATGGTGAGTATCTGGCCGGCCCGGTTGAATCATCCTATTCGACTACGAGTTCTGACTCCCGTGTCAGACGCGGGGGCAGTTGGTATAAACACGCCCATTCCCTAAGGAGCGCCAACCGGACTTATGCACATCCGGCTGCCAAATTTCAGACCACCGGATTCAGGCTGGTACTTGAGGCAGATTAATGAAGAAAAAAATTCTAGACCTGCTTAAGGTCTATGAAGAAGAAATCAGTATACTGTTGTGGACTACCGTCCTGCTGTTTATTGTTCGCAGTTCCGGTATCATCCTAAACAACTACGCTGAAACCGCTTTTCTCAAGCGGTACGGTGTTGAGTTCATGCCTTTGGTCAACATGCTCAATGCCGTTGTTACTCTGGTTGTCACAGGTTTTTTGACGGGCCTGCTTAACCGGATCTCCGGTGCTAAATTACTGGCATATGTATTCCTGGTCTCGGGTCTTATGGTCACGGGTATCCGTTTGCTGATCCCTCTGGGTTTTGACTGGCTTTACCCTGTTCTTTTCATGCTCAAAAGCCAGTTTGAGTTGCTTCAAGCCATGCTGTTCTGGAACATGTGCAATGATCTTTTCAATACCCGGCAATCAAAACGGCTCTTCCCGCTACTTACTGCCGGCGGTGTGATTGGCCTGATCCTGGGCTCTGTGGGGACGCCCTATTTTGCAAAAATGTTCAATTTGGATAACCTGCTTTACCTTTATCTTGCCACAACTTTCAGTGGTATGCTTATTGTCCGGGCTATGGGAAGAAGTTATTCCACGGTGATTTACCAGGAAAAATCCGGTAAATCCAGAAAGCCCAAAAAATCTATGATCAATGAAATTAAAGATGTATATCCGCTGGTCAAAGACTCTGCCCTGGTAAAGATTGTTTTGGTGCTAACGTTTATGCCCAATGTGGTTGTCCCGATCATGAACTACCAGTTCAACTATGCCATTGACGATCAGTTTGCATCTGAAGCTGCCATGATCCAGTTTTTCGGATATTTCAGGGGCGGGCTTTACACCATCAGCCTCTTTATTCTTCTCTTTGTGGGCCGAATTTACGGACGCTGGGGCCTTCCTGTGGCCCTGATGTTCCATCCGTTTAATTATATGATTGCCTTTTTTGCTTTCCTGTTCAGGTTCGACGTATTCTCCGCCATGTATGCCCGGATGTCTACGAACATTATACGCACGACCATCAACGTACCGGCCAACGGCATACTTATCGGGCTTTTTCCTGAATCGTACAGGAATATGATACGACCCTTTCTCAGAGGAACAGTGGTTCGTATCGCCCTGTTTACCGGCTCTACCCTGATCCTGATCTCGGATAGCCTATTCCATCCCAGATACCTGACCCTGGTAGCCCTGCCCTTTGTGCTGGCCTGGCTTGCCGCACCAATTATATTAAAAGCAAAGTATTCAAGTATTCTCAAAGATCTGATATCCAACAACCTATTGGATATAAAAAGCTTTGATAAAAAAGAACTGGGCCACATTTTCAAACAGGATAAGGTCCTGGCCGACCTTGAAAACTCTTTTTTATCGGCAAGAGACAAAGATGCCATCTGGTATGCAAAACTTCTGAAAAACTTCTCACAGCAGTCTCTGGATGAAAAAATACTCGTCACCCTGCCCCATCAAGATGAACCCACGCAGGTGGCGTTGATTAAGATGATATCTAATGAATCCAGACCTAAGGCTGCAAAACCGTTGATGAAATTTCTGGACCCGGACCGCCCGGAAACCACCATTGCCATTTTGAAACTGGTTTGCCAGCAAGGTTTCTTGGCCGCCAGGGGCAAAGACCTGACCCCTTATGTCCAAAGCAGCCATCCTGTTGTCCGGGGCTTTGCTGCGGCATGCAGTTATGTCCAGGACCCGACACAGTATACCCCAATAATAAAAAAATGGCTGGCCTCAAAAGATATGGATCAGCGACAGTCCGGTATTATCTGCGCCGGCTTAAGCCAGGAAAAAGAATATATCGATACACTGCTTGCCATTTTATCTGAAAAAGAGATTGACCCCATAATCCCGGATATCATCATTGCCTTGTCCAGGCTCAAGGCTAGGGAGCTAAATACTGTCATTTTTTCTTATCTTTCCTATGATATCGAAGCGGTCCGTTTAGCTGCCTTAGATGCCCTTGAAATAGACAATGACGCCTCTTTAAAAAAGGCTGCCATGATGCTGGGGGACATGTCCGAAGAAATCAACGAGTTTGCAAAAGAAAAAATCAAAGCTGCCGAATACAGAAACAACAAGCTTCTTGTCGAATCACTAGCGTTGCCCGGCACCAAAAGGCGGCGTGGAATGTTTGACCTGCTTGAACACATGGATATCAAGGAATTTGATATACTCATGTTTGCCAAAGAGCAGACCGCTAGAAGTTATGCCTGCCTTGCCATGGGAGAAAATATCAGGCAATTGGATCCAAGCCCGGTCCGGTCCCTTGGGGCGGAACACCTGACCCAGAAAAAAGAGTTGATCCTGGAAAACATAATACGTGTCCTGGCGATTCAGGATAAGTCAGGAAAAATGAAAACCGCCTGGCGGGGTATTTTTTCACCGGACACCCGGCAGCGTGCCAATGCCATAGAGCTGCTCAACGATGTTCTGGACCGAAAAACATTTAATGCCATGTTGCCACTGCTTGAAAGCCCTACCCCGGAAATAACGCTGGACGAAGGCAAGAAAAAAGTCAAGCTGCCGACACTGGACCCTGAAGGCAAGGCCTCGGTAAAGGCGCTTTTGTTGTCCGAAGACTGGGTGGATGTCATCATTGGGTTGAATATGGTCAGAGAATCCCCTGATATCATAGATATCCAACCACTAAAGGACCAATTGATATCCTCGGTCAACACCACCATTACAAAGGAACTGGAAATGGCACTCAACAATAATGATCAAAGAGCAAAACACGGACGCCGCGTCCAATCCACTGAAATTTCCATGGGAGAAAAAATCCTGCTTTTAAAAGAGATTGATATTTTCTCAGGGCTTAGTGCAGCTGAGCTGGCAGCTATTGCCGCAGAGACCAAAGAACTGGATTATCCCGAAGAGGAAATTGTCATCCAACAGGATGAAGTCGGCGAAACCGTATTTTTGATCATTGAAGGAAAGGTCGCGGTGATCAAAGAGCTGGGAGACGGCGAGCAGGTAACGCTGGACCATATTTCCTCGGGCGGTGCATTTGGCGAGATGGCACTTATTGACGATGCCCCCAGATCTGCCACCATACGTACGGTTACCCCATGCAGGTTCCTCATTCTCCATAAACAGGAATTCAAGGAAACCGCAATGGAATTTCCAAGAATTTCCCTGCAGATCTGTTCTGAATTAAGTCAACGAATCCGGGATCTTCATAAAAAGTTCCAGACCCGTTAACCAATCTCAACCCGGAAATGTCAGATTTGCCTTACACCTGACGGCTACCTGACATTTCCGAATGAGCACTTTATAAAATTCTCAAAATAAATTTCCGACTGGCCCTGGTGAACAGGGGTATCCCATATAACAAAAACCGGCTCTTTAGTTCTAAGAAGACGGCATCAGGCGGATTTTTGAAAAAAATTCGGCAGCCGCTTCTTAGAACTAAAGAGCCTAAGTGCTCAAATGGCAATATCTTCTTTAGAGGATACTGCCGATAGTTATCTACCTACATTATAGAGGAACATATTTTTGAAAACCGCTATATGGTAGATATAATTAACTTGCTTTTACCAGGAGTGTTTCAATGGTATCGGCCAGATCGTCTCTGCCCTGTTCCCGGAGCAGGGGGATCATGGGCCGGTAAAAAGGTGGTCTTACCCGGATGGTAATATCAAACTGGGATATATCTTCAGATTTTACTTCGTCAGCCTCAAAGGCTTGAGTTTTGTGCAGCAATCCAAGGGCTGTCAACTCGGTCATGGTCCGCACGCATTTTTCACACTTTCCGCAATTGAGATGATCAGGCACATTGGCCAGGCAGACCCTGAAATTTTGAAATGCCGCCTCCCATCCGGATACGATTTTAATTTTCTCTAGCCTGGATAACTCATAATCCCTGTGCCGAATCCGCATGGCATACGATGAATATTCAGGATCCAGAAGGGGATGAGATCCGCAGGGATGAAGGTTTGGGATATCATAAGAGGATCCGATGAACATCAGATTAACCCGGCCGGCAAAGGAGTGGGCCATAGCAGCCAGGACGGCACCAAAAAAAGAATCAAGCCAAAGTTCGCGTTCATCGCAAAGGTGTCGAATATTGGTATAAACCGGGATCAGCGTTGTACCGGCATCATCTGTGATCTTGGATATGGCCTCAATGGCCCGGTCAAACACATGGTATTTCATCCCCCGTTCCACAACACCGCCTATATCAAATCCATGAAGAAAGAATGAGTCTTTAACATAGGCCGGGTGCCCTTCAGGATAGTTTAACCGGTTCAGGCGCAAGGCAGCCAAAGAGTCCATACCACCGGACATGACCATGCCTGCCCTTGGCTGTGTCAGTTCCTGCACATGGTTTCTCACACTGGCCTCTATGGGTATTGGGGCGTATCTGCCGTCCGTCCAGTGCGACAAGATATTCATGGCCACGGCAATCCCCTCTTTTAAAAAAGGATCAATCTGGCCTTCTACAAAGATCCGTTTTTCTCCCAGGTGAAGGGCTGGCAAAAGACATCCCACTAAAAAGGCATCCGGATTAACCCCAAACCCTTTTGTAAACTCTGGTAATGTTTTTATGAATACGGTTTGCTCGGGCCTGTCGTTATCTTCAAAAATCACCCTGGCAGATGCGGTAACCTCCTGGGTCCCTTTTTCAACGTTGAAATCCAAAAGCTTCATTTCTTTATCCTTTAATAACTACCGCCGGTATTGAGTCCATAGCGAACGCTTTTAGTATCGATGCTCAGGCTCGATTGTGCTGGGGAGCAGGCCGGTCGGTATACGCTATCCTGCCTCTTTATCTCATAACTTGGACTTAAACCTTTGCCAGGACGTAATCGAGTATAATACCTGCAATGTTTTTTCCGGTCGCCTCTTCAAGCCCCCTGAACCCGGGCGAATAATTAACCTCAATAACTTTTATTTCCTTTTCCCGGGTAACCATCATATCTACTCCGGCAATTTCCAAAGAGCAGGCCCGTGCAGCCCGGACGGCGATCTCAGCCATCTCATCGGTCGGTTCAAAGGATTCAGGGTATGCCTGCTGGTGGATATTGGCTTTAAACTGTCCAGGGGCCGGTGTCAACGACATGGCACCTGCAACTTTATCACCGACAACCAGCAGGCGCAAATCCTGGATATGATCCAGGAAGGGTTCGATCACAACCCCTTTTAGGGGAATAAAATATGTGTCAAGGTAAGCCTTCACTGCATCTTGGGTATCAAGTTTTGCCACACCGTCTCCACCCATACCGTCTACCTGTTTGGCAACCACGGGAAACCCGCCCAAAGCATCAACGCCCTTGTAGAAATTATCTTTTTTAGTAACAAACACCGAGTCCGGAACAGATAACCCTTCAAGGGTAAGTTTCTGCAGTGTAATATATTGATTCCTGGTAATGGTGACCCCGTCAATACCATTGATCAATGGTATACCTAATGCCTCAAATTGCCGCAGCAGAACAAATCCGTATTCTCCCATGGGCGATCCCTGCCTGGGCATGATCAAATCCGGCAGATCATCCTTTGTAGACATTTTATCAAATAGTGAGTGGTCATGCCTCCAAAAAACCTGGTATCCGCTTTCGTCGATCCGGCATCCCATATCATAAGGATTGATAAGGACAATTGAATGGCCTCTGTTTTCGGCTTCTTGCCTGAACCGCTGGTTGGGATGAAAATCAAATCCATTGACAGTCATGATGCCTATTTTCATTTTTTACTTCCTTTTACAGCGGTCTTTTTAAACGATCCTGCCATATGGGACGGCATCCATACTCCCATTTCTTTTTTAAGCTTATCACTATAATAGACCACAATCTTTTCGGTATTATTTCGAATAGCTATTTTCTGGGTGGCCAGATTATCTTCACCGATAATGGAAAAGACATTCACATCAGTGGCCCTGGAGGTCAAACCTTCAAGCAGTTTAGCGCCAACACCCATGGCCCTGTATTCAGGCCGTACAGAAGTATACCCCCGTTCCACACAATGGCTAAAATCCAACCCGGTCATCCCTTTTAGTCTATCAATAAACACCTGTCTGGGATGTTTTAGACTTGAATTTCCAATAACAACACCATTTTCTAAGGCATACCCGATCAGGTAGGCCTGCTCAAGATTGGCCCGCACATGGGTAATATCAACCGAACCGCCGGCATCTACCATGGCAACAATTTCGTCCATCAACGCTTCGGAGATCTCACCAGGCTTCTTAAAATGATAGGTAACCTCTTTGCCCAAAACTGACACTTGGTTCAGGCCATGTGTTACCCGCAAACGGCTTAACTCTTTTTTATCGATTCGCCCAAGAAGTCCTAATAGGATATCGGGATCGCGTACGACCTGCCACAGGGCCATACCCGGTATAGCTGGCAGCCGGCCGTAATCAAGCAAAGATTCAGGTACCCGAGCAGAATTAGTTGGCAAGAATTCGGGTTCATCCGTCTTACCGGATTCGTTTGGGCACAAGTTTTCAAAAGAATGGACCACTGTGGGTGTATTAGCAACCCAGATTCCATCATCTCTGTTCGGATCAAACAGGTTTAATCCGGAAACATGGTTCCAGATACCTTGTTTGGATACCTTCCAAAGCAGTGATCTGGGCAGTTTGCTTTCGTCATCAGCCATCTGCCAGTGAATCATTGCAAGTCCTTTCTGACAGAGCTCTTGGAGCTGATTCGCCAACTCGGAAAAATCACATGAAGCCCGTACATAGAAACGAAGACTAAACAATAAAGAAGACTCTTTTTTGTCCAGCCAAGGGTTAAGAAATTCTAAAAGCGATTCTAATCTATCAGACGATAACACCCCTTCATTGCCACCCCCTAAACCCCTGTTATCTGTGAAAGCGATACCTCCCGGCACAGGATCATGGTTCAAACTGTCCAGCCAGACAGCCATATCATCTCCTGTCTGAAAATCTGCAAGAGATACAGATAATGCCTTGGCCGGGCATGGCATATCGTTACTATATATATTTAGCTTTGGATATTTTTCTTTAAAAGTCTCATCTATGCTGGCTACGTATTCACAAGTATCATCTTTTTCTGGTAATATCACAGCCATACCGGGTCTGCAGTTTTGGATCATTCTTTCTAATTCGACCCAAAGCTGGCCTTTTTTTAACGCATCCGCACCTGGAAGTTTTTTTATCAAACTGCGTTTAATAATTGCACCTTTAATATCCGATGGATCAAGATCTATACAGAGAAGTTCCGTTTCTAGACAATCCGATGCAGGCAGGGTCTTCTTGATGTTGAGTAAACCTTGCTGAAGTCCTTGACCCTGATGCATGGCCTTGGGCCTGACAATTAAGATGGGCGAATGGTTCATGGTGGGCTATTAATAACCACAGACAGGCGTTTAAGTCAATTAAAACCCCTTGGAATCCAAACAAGATAAAAAATACGAAACAGGCTGATTTCACACCTTGCATTCAAGAAAATCAACCGCTAAGATAGGCATATCAACAAAAGTCCTTACACAATTGACAGCAACTCAAGGAAGACGACAGATGATCAAACAGATACCGGCTTTGCTGATTTGCCTTCTCGTCATTTCCGGCTCATGCCTTGCAGCAGATACAATCCCGATATGGACCGGTGATTTTAATAAACTTGTCGATCACCGGGTTATCCGTGCCCTTGTACCTTACAGCAAGACCTATTATTTCCTGGACAAGGCCCAGCCAAGGGGACTTACATATGAGAAGCTTAAATCCTTTGAAAACCAGATTAACAAAGACCTTGAAAAGCGACATCTTCGGGTTCATCTCCTCATAATTCCAACCCTGCGGGATGCACTTATTCCTGATCTTCTAGCAGGTAAAGGGGATATTGCCGCAGGTAACCTTACCATCACGGACACCCGGCTTGGGAAGGTCGATTTCAGTAACCCGTTGCAGACCGGGGTCAAAGAAATCATAGTCACAGGCCCAAACGGCCCCAAAATAAAAGCCATTGACGATCTTTCAGGAAAAGAGGTCCATATCAGGGCATCATCCAGTTATTTTGACAGTATTAATGACCTGAACAAGCAATTTAAGTCAAAAAAGAAAAAAAGATTGAAAGTTGTACGGGTGGATGAATTCCTTGAAGACGAAGACCTGCTTGAAATGGTCAACGCAGGGATGATCCCTATGATCGTGATAGATGATCACAAAGCTGAATTTTGGGCAAAAATATTCAATGGCATCCGATTACACACTGATATTATTTTAAGGGATAAGGGAAAAACAGCCTGGGCAATCCGAAAAAACAGCCCTCAGCTTTTAAACCGAATCAATGCGTTTGTCAAAAAGAGCAGGAAGGGAACGTTACTTGGCAATATCATGTTCGAACGGTATCTTAAAAATACCAGGTATGTCAAAAATCCGGGCAAGGGAAATGAGCAGTTCGAGCAAACCACTGCGATATTTCAAAAATATGCAAAGAAATATGAGTTTAACTGGCTTTTACTCAAGGCGCTCGCGTTCCAGGAATCCGGAATCAACCAAAAAAAGAAAAGCCCGAGAGGTGCTGTCGGCGTTATGCAAATTCTTCCGTCTACGGCAAAAGATCCCAATGTAAACATCCCCGACATTCACCTGCTGGACAACAATATACACGCCGGGACAAAGTACTTGAGGTTTCTAAAAGACCGCTACTTTTCAGAAGACAAAATTGATGACAGGCAGCGAACATTACTGGCCCTTGCTGCGTATAATGCAGGTCCACGCCAGACGTCAAGACTTCGAAAAGAAGCTTCTGACATGGGTCTGGACCCCAATGTATGGTTCAAAAATGTTGAAGTTGCAGCAGCAAGGCGTATCGGCCGGGAAACGGTCCAATATGTCAGTAATATAATGAAATACTATATTACCTATAGCCGCATGGAAACCATTCAAAATAAAAAACAGGGCCAGTAAAACAACAGGCCCTGTCCAGTTATATTAAGTCTATATTTTTGAAGCTATTTTTCTTCGGAGGTTTCAGAAGTCCTGCGAAAGCGATACTCCCAGCCTAAGCCCTGCATGCACCGCCGGGTATGATCCAATTCATCGTGGAATTCGACCTGCTGCCGTCTTTCAAAAGCAAATTCACGGGCCTTATCCTCACAAAATGCTCTATCTTCATAAAATTGTTTTTCTGTTTTCTCAGGATGCGTCGCAGCCAGTCGGTAACATCCGGATAATCCTGCCCCCAACAATACAAGTAATACGGCAACCATCATTTTTTTCATCGTTTTATCCTTCTTGGCACAACAAATCAGGACCTTGGTCCCTTATTGTTTTTCTTCTTTTATTTCAATTGTAAGTTTTTTAAAGACCACCTGCCCGTCAACCATAAATGCAATCAGGATCCCGTTTTCCCCGGGTGGAAGAATCCCGCCATAAATTCCGGGCTTATCCTTGCCTGCAGAATAATCGCTGCGATGCGCCATTGCGATCTTGGCCAGTGGGGAAATCTCTATTGAAAATGTTTGCTTTGAAGCAATCACCGTATTAGGAACAGTTCCGTTTTTCACCTGATCCGGCTCAATGCCCTCCCATACAAAGCGGCCCCTATTCTTTCCGTCCAGAATATACGCGGTCCGGTTCCAGTCTATCTCGATGGATGCATTAGACAAATTGGTCACATCCACCTGGAACCACGAGTAAAATTCCGTATTCTGTTTTTCCGGTGTAAATTTCACCTGGAAATTATCAGAATCAAGTCGCTGGGAAACAGGGATGCTGGAGTACTTGTACACCGGAGCAGCACACCCTGCGATGAGTATGGCCAGAACCAATACTTTAATCAGCAGCGGATAAATGAGTTTCATTGTGCCTCCATCTTTGGAATTTGGGTGTCAGCGTCATTAAGGTATTTGATCCTTAAGTTGTAGTGAAACTTTGAAATGAAGTCAAGATTAGAAAATATTGTTTTTAAGTGGACAACCGGGTTACAAAAGGGTATCACTACCGTGACATTGCTAGATGCTGTGTCGCTCTTCGATACTGCCCGCTTCTTCAGAATTAAAAAAATATTGACAAGACAAAGAAATAATTATAGAATTCAGAGTTTTTTAAGCTTGCTAAAAAGTATTGAGATAACGAAGGAGAATTTAAACATGTACGCAGTAATCAGAACCGGAGGAAAACAATACAAGGTTCATGAAGATCAGGTACTCAGGGTTGAAAAGCTGGAAGGTACTGAAGGATCTGAAATTGAATTTAACGACATCCTCATGTACTCCGACGGAGAAACAGTTACCCTTGGCACTCCTCAGGTTGAAAATGCCATTGTTAAAGCCCATGTTCTGGAACAGGGTCGGGGAAGAAAACAACTGGTATTCAAATATAAACGGCGCAAAGGCTACCGCAAAATGAGAGGCCACAGACAGCACTACACTGAAATTCGGATTGACTCCATTTCAGCGTAACGCAAAAAAGCGCTTGAGTGAAAACCAATTAGATTTAAAGAGAGAGAAACATGTCACATAAGAAAGCAGCAGGTAGTTCTAAAAACGGTCGGGATTCAAACGCCCAACGGCGCGGTGTGAAAAAATTCGGCGGAGAAAAAGTAACTGCCGGTAACATCATTGTCAGACAATGCGGCACCAAAATTCATCCGGGCAACAACGTGGGCATGGGTAAAGACTACACCATTTTCGCTAAAATGGACGGTGTTGTGACCTTTGAAAGAAAAGGCCGCGACAGAAAAAAAGTCAGCGTTTATGAAGCGTGAAATTTGTAGATGAAGCAATTGTTACGATCAGGTCCGGTGACGGCGGAGCCGGGTGCACCAGCTTCCGAAGGGAGCGGTTCATTGAAAAAGGCGGACCTGATGGCGGGGATGGCGGCGATGGAGGAGATGTTATTCTTCGGGTAGACCCGGGGAAACGAACTCTTTATGATTATCGCCGTCAAAAACGCCTAAGTGCCAAGAATGGGGCGCCCGGACTTGGCCGGCAAAAACACGGGAAAAACGGTAAGCATTGTTATTTAGAGCTGCCACCCGGCACCCTGGTCTCTAATGCAGAGACTTTAGATCCCATCGTGGATCTAACCGACCCAGACAAAGAATTCATCGTTGCCCACGGCGGTAAAGGCGGACGCGGAAACAAACGGTTTGCCAACGCTACCAACAGGGCACCCAGATACTCCCAGCCCGGCATTCCTGGCATAGAACTCAAACTCCGTCTTGAACTCAAGCTTCTTGCGGATGTCGGACTTGTAGGCCTGCCCAACGCGGGCAAATCCACATTAATTTCGGCCATGTCAGCTGCCAGGCCCAAAATAGCAGATTATCCGTTTACGACACTTACTCCTACCATCGGTATGGTAGAACCACCCTTTGGCGAACCATTTGCCGTTGCTGATATCCCAGGTCTTATTGAGGGAGCCCATGAAGGAGTAGGCTTAGGAATCAAATTTCTCAAACACATTGAGCGGACCGGTATTTTAATCCATCTTATTGATTCCGGCGGCATTGACCCGGACGATCCGCTGGCAGCTTTCCAGCTCATTAACAATGAATTGGCCATGTACAGTGAAAAACTGGCCGGTAAAACCCAGATTCTGGTCTTAAACAAAATGGATCTTACCGGAACGGAAAACCGGATTAACGCGTTCAAGGAAGCCCTTCCCGATAGGGAAGTGCTGACGATTTCAGCGGCAACAGGACAAGGGGTCAAACCCTTGATCAAACGCCTGGCAAAACAACTTCAAACCGACAACCTCAACAACGACGATTAGCCGGGACAGGCTTATGGATGCAGGTCTTTTTGGAGGGACATTCAATCCGCTTCACAACGGTCATTTGGGTATCATCCAATATGTAAAAGATGAGTGCAACCTGGATCAGGTTATTCTATATCCGTCTGCCCAACCGCCACATAAGCCGACCTATGATCTTGCACCAGCCCCGGACAGGATGGCCATGGTTAAGGGGGCCGTCAAAGAGCTGCATGGGTTTTATGCGTCTGATATTGAGCTTAAACGACTAGGCCCTTCATTTACAATTGACACCATACAGGCCTTTAGAGATGCATTGGGGCCGGACTTAAATTTCCACCTGCTCATGGGATCTGATGCATTTTTCGACATCACCACCTGGAAAAAGGGAAGAAAAATATTTGAAAGCGTACCGGTTATTGTGATGCTCAGGGGAGATCGCACAGGCATGTCCCCCTATGCTTGTTTTATTGACGAACAGATTTCAAAAGGCTACAAATTAAGAGACGACAATAGTTTTGTCCATGATCATTTGCACCCCATCCGCATCTGCAATGTACCACGGATTGATATCTCCTCAACCCAGATCCGGAACCGGGTAAAATCAGGCGACCCAATAACAGGTCTTGTTCCTGAAAATGTCGAGACCCTCATCAGAACAAAGGATTTATATAGATGACTGCCCTTAAAGAAGAATACACACCCTACCTTTCCCCTATATATGAACGCAAACCAAGAAGTGTCACAGCTCTCAATGTTGAGGGCATGACCTCATATACAGACATGGTTGTTATTGTGGAAGGCGGGTCTAAACGTCAGGTGACCTCCCTTGCAGAGCACTTGATAAAAACTATGAAAACCAACAAGATACAAGCCCTGGGTATTGAAGGCGTTAAAGACGGAGAATGGGCACTTCTGGACTTTGGGCATCTCATCATCCATGTGTTTGAGTCCGGCGCAAAAGAGTTTTACGACCTGGAAGGGCTGTGGAGTGATGCGCCAAAAGTGGACCTGTCCAAGTTTGATGCGCTGCTGACCCAAGGAGAGGATGATGACGACGACTTCTGATAACGCCCCTGTTAACCTCCTTATGATCCTCGATGGCTGGGGGATTAACAATTCCGATAAAGGCAATGCTGTGGCTGCTGCAAAGACACCCTTTCTGGACAGCCTGGGCAGCCAGTTTCCCGAAGCAAAACTCAAATGCTCAGGGCCGGATGTCGGACTCCCTGACGGTACAATGGGCAATTCCGAAGTCGGCCATATGAACATAGGAGCCGGCCGGATCGTTCCCCAGGATTTTGTCCGGATTAATACTGCAATCAAGGATAAAAGCTTTTTTTCCACCCCTGCTCTTGTGAAGATCATGGACCAAGTTAGAGCCGAAGACAGTGCGCTTCATCTGTTAGGCCTGGTTTCCGACGGCGGGGTCCACTCCCATATTGACCATTTGTTCGCTCTTTTGGATATGGCCAAGGAACGGGGAATTAAAAAATTATATATCCATCCCATTTTGGACGGCAGGGATACCTCGCCTACCAGCGGCATCTCTTACATTAAACAAGTCTGTGAAAAGATAGACGATCTGGGCCTGGGACAGATCACCACCCTTACCGGCCGTTACTGGGCCATGGATAGGGATACCCGCTGGGATAGGGTTGAAAAAGCGTATGATCTTTATACCCGGGGCACTGGCAGACTGGAAACTGGTCTGAATCCGGTAGATGCCATGCAAGCCGCTTATGACCGGGAAGAAACAGATGAATTCATCAAACCAGTATTTTTCGGTAAAGAAGGAAACGGGAATATTCAGGACAAGGATGGCCTGATCTTTTTCAACTTCAGGGCTGACCGGGCCAAGGAGATCACCCGGGCATTTACCCAAAAAGAGTTTGACGGATTTGAGCGTACAATAAATCCTGCACTTTCAGGGTTTGTCTGCATGACCCGGTACGATGAAACTTTTGACCTGCCCGCAGCATTCGGCCCCCAGCATCTGGACAATATTTTAGGAGAAATTCTGAGCCGCAATGGCATCCCCCAGCTTCGTATTGCAGAAACTGAAAAATATGCCCATGTCACCTATTTTTTCAATGGAGGTGAAGAAGCGGTATTCGAGGGTGAGGAGCGCGTTTTAATTCCCTCTCCCAGGGATGTGGCAACCTACGATGAAAAACCTGAAATGAGCGCTGAAAAAGTGGCGGATACGGCTTGCGAAAAAATCGGATCCGGAAAATTCCAGTTTGTGGTTTTAAACTTTGCCAACATGGACATGGTGGGTCATACCGGCATATTTGAGGCTGCAGTAAAAGCGTGTGAAACCGTAGACCGCTGTGCCCAAAAAGTGGTCCAGGCCATATGGAAAACAGGCGGCACGGCATTCATCACTGCAGATCACGGCAATTCAGAGCAAATGTTTGCAGATGACGGGTCTCCCCACACAGCCCACACCCTGAATCAGGTCCGTTTTATCGTGGCCGGAGAAAAATTTAAAAACACCATTGTTGAAAATGGAAAACTTGGGGATATTGCTCCCACTGTGTTAAAAGCAATTGGAATTGAGCAGCCTGAAGAGATGACAGGACTCAGTTTAATATAGTGCCAGCTCAATATAGGAACCAGATTTTAATATAAAGAAGAATTCATCATGTATGAACAGATCACCGATTACATAACCGGAAAAGAGATAGACAACGTAGGCGCAGAAGCCAGCCGCCAGATATTTGAAAAACTCCTTGTCGAGACAAAGGGGTATAAAAAAGAAGAAATCCTTGTGGATGTCCCCCTTACGGTTCAGTTCAAAGGAGAAGACTACGAATCAGTTATCGATTTGATCGTAAAAGTTAAGGACCGTCCATTTATGGCGATCACCTGTGTAGCTGGTTCCATTGGCTCTTATGAACGCGAAATACTGGCAGGAGCCCGCTTGGTTTATGAAAACCAGATTCCTTTGGCCATTACCACTGATGCAAGAGATGCCGTTGTTATGGACACCCTGACCGGTGAGACTATCGGCCAGGGACTTGATGCTGTTCCATCCAGAAAAGAAGCTCATGCGCAGCTTGCGCAAATGACAGAAACACCTCTTGATCCTGCCAAAAGGACTGGGGAAATGATCATCTACCGGTCGTTCAACCTGGAAAAAGTGAATAAATAAAAACATCTATATTCAACTGTTCTGCCCGGAGTACGCAGTTGTGAGCCGGGCAGAACAACTCTAAAAAGCAAGTTGCCATACAATCCCTGCCACCGCCCCTAATGGCACCATGTACTGAACAGGAAAGTGATATTTCTGCAACAGTACAAGCGAAACTAAGGCAAAGATCAGTGCAAAGATATCCATGCCGCCTCCTTGTGGAAAAATCACTTTATGGCCGAACCAAATCCCAAGATTTAATACAACGCCGACTACTGCTGCTGTTACCCCTGTCAACGCTGCCTGGAGCCGCTGGTTGCCTGCCATTGCTTCAATAAACGGGGCTCCTGCAAAAATAAAGAAAAAGCAAGGAAGAAACGTCACATAAGTAGTAACCAGGGCGGCCAGAATACCTGCTGCCAAAGGCGCCATACTACCCGGGATATGCCATCCGCCAAGAAATCCTACGTACTGGGTCACCATGATAAGCGGCCCAGGGGTGGACTCGGCCAACCCCAGCCCCAAAAGCATCTGCTCCATGGAAAGCCATCCGCTGGAAACACCCACATCAGTGATATAACTTAAGACAGCATAGGCGCCGCCAAAGGTAACAAATGCAGCTTTAGTAAAAAAGAGACCTATGCGTGACAGGTTGGAATCCATCCCCCAAAAAAGCCAGATGCCACCCATGACAATAAACCATAGCCCGAAGCAAACAAAAGCAACTTTGAGGATATGGGCAAATGACAATTTACTCTGTTTTCGTTCAGGGTCACTTTCTTCAACAAGAATACATTCCCGGGTCTGGAAATCAAATTCCCCGGCACAAAAGACCTGGGGAAAACGATGTTGAAAAACAAGCCCGCCCAACGCAGCGCATCCAATTATCAGAGGGAAAGGTAGCTTTAAAACAAAAATACCAGCAAAAGCAGCAGCGGCAAATCCATAGAGCAAGGTGTGTTTTAGGGCTTTTTTACCGATACGCAACACCGCTTCTGCGACCACAGCCACAACCACAGGCTGGATACCGTAAAACGCCGCAGCAACCAAAGGCACGTCAATATGGGCTACCGCAAGATAGCTTAGTGCGAGAATAACAAAAACAGAAGGGATCACAAATAATGCTCCGGCTGCAATCCCTCCAAGCACCCCGTGCATCCGCCATCCCATATACGTGGCAAGCTGCTGGGCTTCAGGACCGGGAAGAAGCATACAGAAGTTCAAAGCTCTTAAAAACTGGTTTTCTCCCAGCCACTTTTTTTCTTCCACCACCTCTTTGTGCATGATGGCAATTTGACCTGCAGGGCCGCCAAAACTAATAACGCCAAGCTTAGCCCAAAATTTCAATGCGTCTTTGAATGGAATCCCATCGCGTCCTTTACCCATAAGCATCTCCTTGGTGTTACTTCAAGAATATATATTTTCAAATTGAAACGTTAGCCGGACAAGACAAAATTCGACATGGAAATAACATGCGGGTAATATATATACTTGTCAAGGAATCCTAAGTAACAGTCAATATACAGCAGTTTACTTTTTTTTATTGATTTTTTATGGGTGGGAAGGATACTCTTCAATCAGATTCAATTCTACAATTCTATTTGGGATGGTATCATGAGCAAAAAGGTTGCTTTGGTTACAAATGTGTTGGACTATGTTGGGCCACCAGCGGTAAAAGCGATTTTGAAAGACGGATACACTGTGTTAGCACAAGACGCGGCCTTCAAAAATGCCACCAAAAAAGAGAATTATCAAAAAGAGAATCCCTGCTCTATCCCTATTGGGACACAAGATCCCAAAGAACTCGTTAAGCAAATATGGGCTGAGTATGAAAATGTTGATGTTATTGTAAGTAACGATACTTTTCCTGCAATTCATACTCCAATTGAAAAAGCCAATATTAACGATTTAAATGAAACGATCGAAAATGTCCTTGTCCATCCGTTTAAGCTGATGCAAGAGGCAATTCCCAAATTGAAAAAACAAGGCAAGGGAAATGTGATCATGATTACCTCGTGCCGTACTGAATTGCCTTTGCCAGGAGGAGCCATACCAGATATTGCTCGTGCCGGTGCCAATGCGCTGGTAAAATCCTTAAGTATTGAATTAGCACCTTTTAATATTCCTGTTAATGCAATTGCACCCAACTACCTATACAGTGAAGCATATTTCCCAAAGGCAAAATTTATTGATAATCCCATAGGAAAAGAATTTATAAAAGAGGTTGTTCCATCCGGACGATTGGGAAAACCAGAAGAAATAGGAGAATTGATAAGTTATTTAGCCAATATGAAAGGATCATTTCATACCGGTACAATCATTAAATTTGCAGGTGGCTGGCCTGCTGCTCCTAAACGGCCAATTTGATAAAAAGAATTCTAAATCACTCTGCGTTTCAATAAAAATATAGCGTTGAGGTTTGTATCAAAAGTTAAGTTAAATCTATTTTAGAAACTGACTTTCTGACGCATTTTGTCAGGTTAAATAGAGGTTTTGAAAAACAATTATGGAACTATCAACTTGGATATTATTTACAGGTATTGCACTTATAAGCATTATCAGCCCCGGTCCGGCAGTTCTTTTATCTGTGACAAACAGCCTAACCCATGGATTTAAACAATCCATTTTCTCTTCCCTGGGCAATGTTACGGGAGTTTTAATTGTTTCAGCAACGGCCGCCATGGGGCTGGGAGCCCTATTAGAAGCGTCCGCCTTGTTATTTACCATCTTAAAAGTTGCCGGAGCAGTTTATCTTATTTATTTGGGTATCCGTCAATTGAGAGCAAAGCACAATTCTTTCAATACTCATCCAGATTTAAACATGCCAGCCCAAGGATATCGCAAGTTATATATCCAAGGAGTATTGGTTGCGTTATCCAACCCCAAAGCAGTTTTATTCTTTACCGCCCTATTCCCGCAATTTATAAACGTATCAAGGCCATTAGCACCTCAGTTCACCATTTTAACGTCAACATTTATGCTACTCTCGTTCTTAACCTTGGTGCTCTATGCAAAAACAGCACAATCTTTTAAGCATTGGTTTTCAAACTCAAACAGGGCACTCTGGTTTAACCGTATTTCCGGAATGGTGTTTATTATATTTGGTATTGGGATTCTCCGCTTGAGAAATAGGGCAGCATAAAATCCCCTTGTTCAATAATGTCCATATTTTATACAGCGTCACAGATACCGGTTAAACCCATATTTTTCAATCAAAACTCCTTTTTCAAATTCGGAAGGTTTTCTAGCACGACGGTACCCGCTTTTAAGTTTTCTGGCCAGCCACTGCCAGAAACAGGATACGTTTTTATGTATGATATGTGATAATGCCATGACAGCCTCCTGATCTATTTGATTTTCTCCAGGCCCTGAAGAAACAACCCACTGAACTCAGGCTTTCAAATAAGATGGCAGTAATGTTTACCGCAGAACACAGCACAGGTTCAATAGAGAAAGAGAACCTGAGAGAGCCTCTGTGTACAGAAGACTACATAGATGTGAAATAATATTTTCGGAAAAGTAAAAAAAAGTGAAGAAAAGGTAAAAAAGTATTAAAAAACGGGATCATGCATCAGCCTGATCCCGTCTAAGTTCTTTTACATCTAAAATCAGTTAAGGTCTATGCCCGGCTGACTTCTTTATTGCAATGCATGCAGAGGGTAGCCCGTTTTTTAATAATCTGTGCACAGTATGGGCACTCACGGGTATAATGCCGTTCATGGAGCAATTCAATCGCTTTATCCACACCTTCCTGGAGGACTGGTGTAGGAAATTTATGGTTAAGCAAATGTTCAGTGGCTTCGGCATCTCCAATTTCTCCGACCATCTCGGCAGCTTTCAGGCGTGCCTTGGGAGGAATTTGCGGGTCCAGGCAAATCTTGAGAATTTCATCCCAATCCTTGGACATATAATAGTCGGTAAGAAGTGAGAACGTTTGTTTCATCAATTCTTTTTGTGCTTCCTGCTCAATAAGCGCGGCATCATCCAATTGGCCGCCGGTAGCTCCAATGGGACTGAATACAGGCATATATTCAAAATTGGTGGCGCCCGGCTCAACGTAGCACCTGTAAGAGGCAGGCGCTTCCATGGTATCCATTAGATGTTCCCATCCACCTCTATATGAAGGACAATCATCATTGAAACATACGAACAGATAAGGGGTCTGCCAGCCCAGTCCGTCTGAAAAGTTAATGGGCGGAATTTCCCACAGGGTCATCGCCTCTTTGCAGTGTGGACAATTAGGCTTATCCATCTTTATATATTTTTCAAGAAGTTCTTCTCTTGTTTCAAAAGCCATTTAGCATTTCTCCTTATGGTAATCTGACGGTTCAGACTACCATAATAAGCACAGGGGGATGGTTGTCAAACCATCCCCCTGTATTTCAGTCTGTCTATTTTACCTTATTCAATGGTAGCCAACACATCATCCTTGGCCACGGAATCTCCGGAAGAGAAGTTAATAGCCGTGATAGTACCGGTGGCAGTGGCAGGCAGGGCATTTTCCATTTTCATGGCTTCAATTACCACAACGGTTTCCCCTTCGTTTACTGCATCGCCAACGTTCTTTTCATATTTGATAACCATACCGGGCATGGGCGCTATAACCGGGGTTCCGGCACCGGATGCTGCAGCAGGGGCGGGAGCAGGTTTGGGAGCCTCGGCTTTGGGCGCTGCAGGGGCGGCCGGTGCTGCTGGAGCAGCTGGGGCTGCCGGGGCCGCCGGAGCTGCCGGAGCGGCCGGGGCGGCTGGTGCTGCCGGGGCTGCGGGAGCTGCTGGTTCTGCAGCAGGGGCAGGGGCGGCATAAGTAATGACTGGTGCGCCTCCGACTTCATCAACACCCACCTCAAAGTATTCGCCTTCAACAAATACATTAAAGGTCCGGGCATATTCACTCTTTTCAGGCAGATCTGCAGCAGGCTCGATCAACTTGCCTTCTTTAGCCTTTTTAAGCATCTCATCCTGTTTTTTAACATCTTCAAGGGTAATGGGTTTAACACTGTCAGGTACCTGTTCCTTGCCGTATTTTTGCATCAGATATTTTTTACCGGTCACAGGGAACAGGGTGTAGAGGATGAGATCTTCATCATCCACAGCAAGATCACCGATCTGCTCTCTGGCAGCTTCAAGCTCAGGTTCAAGTACTTCGGCCGGGCGGCAGGAAATGGGTTCTTCGCCTCGGTCATAGCCTTTGAGGGCTTTTTTCTGAACTTCAGCATCAATGGGTACGCTTGTTTTGCCGTAAAGACCGTAGCACAAATCTTTTACCTGGGCAGTAATCATCTTGTAACGCTCGTCACCTTCGTCAAAGAGGACGTTGTTTACAGTCTGGGTGCCAACGATCTGGCTTGTCGGGGTAACCAGAGGAATCTGGCCCAGTTCTTTTCTAACTCTCGGCAGCTCTTTGTAAACTTCATCGATTTTGTCAATGGCATCCATTTCACGCAGCTGGTTAACCAGATTGGAAAGCATGCCGCCAGGCGTCTGATGCAGAAGGACGTTGATATCAATCATGGAGACCTTGGTGTCATCCAGCAGGTGCTTGTATTTGGGCATGACATCTTTTTCAAGGGTTTCATTGATGTCTGCAAGGGCCTTGATATCAAAACCTGTGTCCCTGTTGGTGCCAAGAAGACTCATTACAAGCGGCTCTAAAGCAGCATGTGATGTTCTGTATGCATATGGGCTCATGCAGGTGTCGATAATATCAACGCCAGCCTCGATCGCTTTAAAATGGGTCATGGGGGACATGCCTGAGGTAAAGTGAGAGTGCAGGTGGATGAGCGGTTTAACTTCTGCTTTCATGGCCTTGACCAGTTCATAAGCATCATAAGGTGACATCAGACCTGCCATGTCCTTGATGCAGATGGAGTCTGCGCCCATGGCTTCAAGGTCTTTTGCTTTTTGAACGTAGTAGTCCAGGTTGTATACTTCGCCGCCAAGACGGGGTTCGGTAAGCGTATAGCAAATGCAGCCCTGGAAATGAGCACCACATTCCTTGATCACAGGAACAACAGTTTCAAAGTTTCTATAGTCATTCAGGGCGTCAAAAGTTCTGAATATATCAAGTCCGTTGTCTACGGTCTTTTTAACAAAAAGCTTGGCCACATCGTCTGCATAGTTTCTGTAGCCTACCAGGTTCTGACCGCGAAGCAGCATGGAAAAAGGCGTCTTTTTAAAATACCGTTTCAAGGTGCGCAGGCGTTCCCAGGGATCTTCGTTTAGGAACCTGTGCATGGTGTCAAAAGTGGCACCGCCCCATACTTCCACAGCCCAGAAACCGATTTCATCCATTTGTTCGGCCACAGGGATCATGTCCTCGGTGCGGCCACGGGTAGCAAACAAGGACTGATGGCCGTCCCTCAAAGAAATATCTTCAACTTTTACTGGATTTTCCGCCTTGGGCCGGTCCTGGGCGTAATTCATTTCAACCATTTTGACTTCGGTGTGATCGCTCATATTATCCTCTCTTTATATATTTGTATTCTGTATTTTTTTTATTTAAACATGCGCAACTGCATCATATTTGCTGCATTCATTATGGCTTGGCGTCCTGAAAGTCCCCATACATTCATTTGGACAGTACCTGAGGGTGGTGAAGGTTGAGCCGCAGGTTCTTGTGGTGCCTGGGCAGCAGCGGCTGCAGCTTCTTCCCCTGTTCTGATGTATGTGTAGACGGCAGCCATGGCCGCGGCCATTTTTTTCTTATCCATAGTGTATTGTCTCCTAACCCCAAAGATTAATTATACAGGGATGTTTCCATGTTTTTTAGCCGGCCGCAGTTCACGCTTGGTTGAAAGCGCTTCTAAGGCATCAATGAGCCTGGGCCTTGTTTCAGACGGAACAATGACGGCATCCACATATCCCCTGGCTGCTGCACAATAGGGATTTGAAAACTGCTCGTTGTATTCTTCGATCTTTTCTTTGCGTTTGGCGACAGGGTCTTCAGAATTCTTAATTTCCCGCGCATGAATGATATTGGCAGCACCTTCGGCACCCATAACAGCAATTTCTGCAGAAGGCCATGCAAAGGCCATATCTGCGCCAAGGTGTTTGGAACACATGGCAAGATATGATCCTCCGTAGTCTTTACGGGTGATCAGGAGCAGTTTGGGCACAGTGGCTTCTGAGTAGCACCAGAGCAGTTTGGCACCATGGCGTATAATACCGCCCCATTCCTGGTTGGAGCCGGGCAGGTAACCAGGCACGTCAGCAATGGTCAGCATGGGAATATTAAAGGCATCGCAGAACCGGATAAAACGTGTGGCTTTATCAGATGCATCAATGTCAAGACAACCGGCCATAACATTGGGCTGGTTGGCAATAATACCGATTGGCCTTCCGTTGAGCCTGGCAAAACAAATCACAATATTTTTTGCAAAATACTCGTGGGGTTCAAAAATATCACCGTTGTCCACAATTGAAGCAATCACATCTTTTATGTCGTAGCCCTGGTTGGGATTGTCCGGAATGATAGTATCAAGGGACTGATCCATGCGGTTGGGATCATCGCCTGTAGGCATGATGGGCGGATCTTCCATGTTATTGGACGGCAGAAAAGATAGCAGCATCTTCATCTGGTTGATACAGTCTTCGTCAGATTCGGCGGCAAATTGTGCCACGCCTGATTTTTCATTGTGGGCCATGGCCCCCCCCAGATCTTCAAAGGAAATCTCTTCACCGGTCACGGCTTTGATGACGTTGGGGCCTGTGATGAACATGTATGAAGATTCTTTTACCATGAAGATAAAATCAGTCATGGCAGGCGAATATACAGCACCGCCGGCTGTTGGCCCCATGATGGCGGATATCTGAGGGATCACACCGGAGGCAGCAGAGTTGCGAAAAAAGATCTCTCCGTATCCGGACAGGGCATCAATACCTTCCTGGATCCGGGCACCGCCGGAGTCGTTCATTCCGATAATGGGGGCTCCTGCTTTCATGGCAAGATCCATAACCTTGCAGATCTTTTTGGCCTGCATTTCCCCCAAGGAACCGGCACGTGCCGTAAAATCCTGGGCATATGCAAATACCACCCGGCCGTCCACTTTACCGTGGCCTGTGACTACACCGTCCGCAGGAATCTCTTTGGTCTCCATACCAAAATTGGTGCACCTATGGGTTACGAACATATCCACTTCCCTGAAGGTACCGGCATCAAAGAGCAGGTCAAGGCGTTCCCTGGCATTGAGTTTGCCTTTCTCACGCCGCTTGGCAAGAGCTGCTTCACCGCCCATACCTTTGATTTTCTCTTCTTTTCGCTTCAACTCCTGGATCTTGTCAGAAATGACTCCCATAATACAATCCCTTCCTTATATATTTACAGATCTTATTATCTTAAAAAACTAATTTAATCTTCCGGTTATTCTTCTAAAGTAAACCGCCAGGCGCAGAACCAATCTTGGGGGTGTTCATCCGGCGGACATCCGATACATTCGGTTTGAATTCTTGAGTCAATGCCTTGTGCAAAGCGGCTGTACTCCACAAGCCCTGCAGACTTGCATGGATAATCTTCCAAGCCTTTTCTCAGCCTTGCCTGCTGAACCCTGCATTCACTCATCTGAAATACAAAACTTTGCTCACCTTCGTCAACTATTGTCTGCCGGTTAATAAAAGCATACATCCTAAAATTCAATGCCCGTTTTAGCCCATCCAGTCCTGGATTTTTCTCCATCCCAAGCAGCTTCTTTATTCGATGGGCCTCATAAGGAGAAAACCGTGTCCAGCATGAATCATTACACCGCTTGGCATCATTCATCCCGTGATCAAACTCAACAGCCTGAAACCAGACACCGTCATTGGCCAACCAGGATTTGGCAACAGCACCCATGAGATTATCCATCTGCTGTTCATCCAAGGTGCCCAGCGCTTTGGGAAGGCCGTTTTCAAGTTCAAATCCAAGGGTGCCGGAAAGATGCTTCATGGCTATGCTAAGGCTGCTTTTCGTGGCCGTATCAAGTGCAGTCAGGGCATTATCCATACCCATCTGATGCTGAACTTCATTAAACCAAAGGCCATAGTGAACGATAATCCGGGAAAGCATATCAACAACCAGGTCAGTCTTCTCGCCCTGGCTTAGATCCTGAACACGTGACGGGGTACCTTCCATGGAGCAATCTCCTTTTTTACAAGTTCCCGTTGACGGGTAAGTTTATCAAACTAATCAATCCCTTCATATATTGTCAAGTTCCTTGTGCATATCTTTTCATCCTGTTCCAAATCATGAAACAGCCCAAAGGACAACGGATACAAGCGTTGAACCCACAAAACACCATTCACTGTAAAAACATCGCGTTCCAGGAATAGTCATTCCTGAAGGCTCTGCCTCATTGCAAGGCATGGGCGATATACCATAGAAAAAGGCTGTCAGCACCAGGACAAATACTGATACTACAGCCTTTTACGATTTTTTTACCTAACGCAGAGCACTTGTTTTTTCTGCGACACGGCAATATTAAAATTACTAATTATTAATCAAAAATAGGCCTTTTTATTCCGTTTCATCGTCAGGTGTGATTTTTAAAAGTCTGTCCCCTTCTAAAACAGCATCACCAACACTAACGGAAATTTCAGTAATTTCGCCGCTTACCTCTGCTGTTACAGATGTCTGCATTTTCATGGCTTCAAGGACAATGACCGTATCGCCCTGTACAATTTTCTCACCTATTTGTACACCTATTTCACAGACATTAGCCTTGAACGGACTGCGGATATCACCGGACCCTGCCAAAGCGTCTATTTCCCCTTTTGAAAGGGTTTGAACCCCGACAGTTTCTTCGGTCTGCTCAGGGGCCATTGTGTATTTTCGCTGGTGATGGTTTACATTGATAAACACAGAGGTTTCACCGGTCTCATGGGCCTGCTTAGGACCTATTTCAAGATGATGGGCTTTGCCGTTGTGATCTGTAAACCTGAGCGTTTCGCCCATCTCAAAGCCCCCGCGTTTAAAGAGAATCGAAGGCGGCAAAGTATAGACTTTTCCGAATTTTTCCTCGAATTTGAAAAAATTTACGGCATCCCTTGGATGCTGCAGATATGTAACCAGTTGCTCTTCAGTCGGTTCCCGGTCAATTTCATTTTTAAGGGCACGACGCTCAGCTTCAATATCCATGTCGGCAATATCTTCAATGCCCCCCTGCTCTTCTAATACCCGTTCCCAATCCGGACCAAATGCTTTTTCATAGATCCAGTCTGCCGGCTTGTAAAAAGGAAAAGGCCCATATTTGCCCAAAAGCAGATTCTTAAGATCACCGGAACAATTGCCGTACCGTTCGCCGCCAAGCACATTGTTTACTGCAGTTGTCCACAGGATCTGGGATCCCGGGGTAACACTCCAGTAATTACCCAGTTCTTTTTGTACCTTGGGCAGTTCCTCGTGGAGGATCTGTGGCATTTTATCCAAAAACTCACCTTTCACTGCCTGCTCAAAACTTGATCCCATGGCTCCCCCGGGCAGTTTATGAATCTGGACAGTAGGTAAAAATCCTTTAAATTGTGATTCAAAATACCCATAGTGCTGGCGTTGGTCCCGGAGCACCTCAGATGTTTTTATGACTGCATCAGTATCCATGCCCACAGCTTTTTTTCCATAATCTTCAAGGGTCTGAATAACGGTAAGCGAAGGCGCAGGACCAAAATACCCGGTAAACGCATGGTCTGAAGCATCTACGATATTGGCCCCGTTCATGACAGCAGCCGTGATGCGGCCGATCTCATTTCCATCAGTATTGTGTCCGTGGTAGTGGATCACAAGGTCCGGGTATCTGTTTTTGATAGAACTTACCAACTCACCAATCCGTTTGGGTGTGCCAAGGCCCCCGTGATTTTTGATGCATAACAAAATATTGTCACCTGCAACCTCAAGGATCTGGCCGACCTTGCTGACATAATAGTCGTCAGTATGTTCGGGCCCTGTAGAAAAACAGATACTGGGTTCCAATAACTTGCCTGCCTGCTGTACTTCTTCAAATACTGCCTGCATATTAGGTACATGATTCATGAAATCAAAGACACGCCATACATCCACATATTTGGCAAACTCCCTGACAGTCAGCCGGATGACATTCTGGGGATATGGGCGATAACCAAACAGATTCACGCCCCGGCAAAGTGTCTGGAACATGGTATTGGGCATTTTTTCCCTCAAAAGCTTAAGCTTGAGGAACGGATCAACCTGCTTTCTTAAGATATCCACGTGCACTGATGCACCGCCTGTGATTTCAAGGGAAAAGTACCCGGCTTGCTCACGGGATTCTGCTGCTATCAAGTCCGTATGCAGCAAAATTCTGTTTTTATAATCTGATTGTGACAAGTCCCGGGCTGTATTGGTAATAAAATACCCGTCTGCTTCCCGGACGTTTTTTAACACCTGAGCACTATCCATTCCACTTACAATCCTGTCCATAGGAACTCCTTAAACTATATCAATGGAAAGAGCATATGGTCATTCTAACCACCAAAGCCCTTACACGTTGTTTGTTCTTTTCTTGCACCTCAATGACACAACTTCCAGCAAGGATTTAGATGGCATAAGGGTTGAATCCTTTGTGGTGAATTTCTGCAATAAGGCTTGCCAGTTTATTCCCTTCCCCGGCATCGTCATGATAGTCAAACAGATGGGGATGAGTGTCCAGATACGATGTATTGAAATCGCCCTTTTGGAAATCGGGGTCTTCAACCAGATTCAGGTAAAAGGGGATGGTGGTTTTAGGGCCTGTAATAATATAGTTTTGCAGGCAACGGCGCAGCCGGTCGACAGCTTCCTCCCAGGTAAACCCTTGAACACTCAATTTTACCAATAGGGAATCATAATCTTCGGGTATGGTAAACCCTTGGTAAACAAACCCGTCCAGGCGGACACCAAATCCACCTGGAGACCGGTATGTGGTAACGGTTTTTCCGCCTTCGGGCATGAAATTATTCTGGGGATCTTCTGCATTGATGCGCATCTCAATGGCATGGCCGCGGATCCTTACATCGTCCTGTGAAAAAGGAAGCGGTTCCCCCATTGCTACACGAATCTGGGTGCGGACCAAGTCAATACCTGTGACCATTTCCGTGACTGTGTGTTCAACCTGGATGCGGGTATTGATCTCCATGAAATAAAAGTTCTTTTCATGGTCTACTAAAAACTCAACGGTACCGGCATTAAAATAGTTAGATGCCTTGGCCGCCTTGACTGCTGTTTCACAAATCCGGTCCAAAAGGAGCTGGTCATCGATCATGGAAGGTGCGATTTCAACCAGCTTTTGGTTGCGGCGCTGGATAGAACAATCCCGGGTTCCCAGATGCACGCAGGTTCCAAACCCGTCTGCCATGACCTGTACCTCCACATGCTTGGGATCCACCACCTTTTTTTCAAGATATACGCTGTCATCATTAAATGCAGCCAGAGCTTCGCTTCTTGCAATAGGATACTGTTCTATGAGTTCTTCATCAGTATTAATTTCACGGATTCCCCTGCCTCCACCTCCTGCCGTGGCCTTTAGCATCACCGGATATCCGTACTCGGCACAAAATACCAGGGCCTCTGATTCTCCTTTTTTTCCGGGTGCCAGATTCTGGGTGCCCGGAACCATGGGAATTCCTGCATCAGCCATGATTTGCCGCGCGATAACTTTGTTGCCCAAATTATGAATTACATCAGAGGCCGGCCCGATAAAGGTAATCCCATTATCCTCACAGGCTTTGGCAAATAACGGATTTTCAGCCAAAAACCCATACCCCGGATGAATCATATCAACATTATGTGCTTTTGCCGTTTGAACGATCTTTTCGATATCCAGGTAATCTTTCCTTGGACCGTCTCCGATCCAAATGGCCTGGTTAGCGATACGGATATGCAGGGCAGCGCTGTCAGGAGTTTCATAAACAGCCACAGCGATGTGCCCGAGTTCCTGAACCGCCCTGATCACCCTGATTGCGATTTCTCCACGGTTTGCAACTAGAATTTTCTTCAACCTATCACCTCTTTCAAAATATGGATAAACCGTTTTAAAATTTTAAAAGCAAACGATTGCTTATTTAAAAAGTGATAGACTTAGCAAAAGAGTTAGAATTGTGCAACAGGAATATTGCGAGTTTTTGTTTTTTTAGCTTAACAAAAAATATGCTTTGTCAAACTGATAAATCTTAGCAGGAAAGTGTGTTTTTTTCGGCGTGCCCTTTAAACTGGACAATCTCTATAAATTTTATTAGAGATAACCTAAAAAAATAATTAACACAGAAATGACGCTTAAGGAGGTCATGTTTATGGCAACATATCTTGGAGCAGTAGATCAGGGAACTACCAGTACACGGTTTATCATATTTGACAAAAATGGAGCCATCATCGGACTGAGCCAGATGGAACATGATCAAATTCTTCCCCAGCCCGGCTGGGTTGAACATGACGGTACGCAGATCTGGAACAATACCCAAACGGTTATCAAAGGTGCTTTGGATAAAGCCGGGATTAATGGCAAGGACCTGGCTGCCATCGGAATCACCAACCAGCGGGAGACAGTTGTAGCCTGGGACCGCAAAACAGGTAAACCTCTTTATAATGCCATTGTATGGCAATGCACCCGGTCAGACAAAATCTGCAGGCAACTGGATAAGGCCCATGGCAAGGATGGTTTCAGGGAAACTACAGGCTTGCCTACAGCCACTTATTTTTCAGGCCCTAAAATTAAATGGATGATCGAGAATGTCCCGGCAGTCAAAGAAGCTGTGGATAAGGGTGATGCCTTCTTCGGCACCATGGATACCTGGGTAATCTGGAACCTTACCGGCGGTCCTGGCAAAGGATCTTATGTCACTGACGTCACTAATGCGTCCAGGACCTTGCTCATGGATTTAAAAACATTGGCCTGGGATCAGGAAATCCTTAAAACATTTGGTATTCCTGAAGCCTGCCTGCCTAAAATCATTCCATCATCAGATGCAGCAGCCTATGGTAAAACTGACGCATCCGGTCCCTTAGGATGTGAGGTCACCATTGGCGGTGCTTTAGGAGACCAGCAGGCCGCCCTTTTCGGCCAAACCTGCTTTTCACCAGGCGAAGCAAAAAATACGTATGGCACCGGTTGTTTTCTACTGTTCAACACAGGAAGTGAAATCCGTTTTTCCAACCATGGTCTGCTCACCACACTAGGATATCAGATTGGTGACCAGGACCCTGTTTATGCTCTTGAAGGCTCCATTGCCTATGCCGGTGCGCTGGTCCAGTGGGTCAGAGACAACTTAGGATTAATCGAGACTGCCCCGGATATTGAAACACTTGCCAATACCGTACCCAACAATGGTGATGTGTATTGTGTGCCTGCTTTTTCAGGCCTGTTTGCCCCTTATTGGCGGTCTGACGCCAGGGGCGTCATCGCAGGCCTCACCCAGTTTGCCAATAAAGGCCACATTGCCCGTGCTGTTTTAGAAGCCTCGGCATTCCAAACTAAAGACATTGCGGAAGCCATTCTCCAAGATCTGGGAGATGAATTGGATCTCAAGTCCCTTAAGGTAGATGGTGGCATGGTCGCCAACAACACCCTGATGCAGTTCCAGGCTGATATGCTGGATGTTGCTGTTACACGGCCTAAGGTGGCAGAAACTACAGCTCTTGGTGCAGCATATGCAGCTGGTTTAGCTGTTGGGTTCTGGCCGGATACCGACTCTCTTAAAGAAAACTGGCATGTCCATTCCACTTGGGAGCCAACAATGGAGGCCAGCCAGCGGGAAACCTTGTACAAGGGGTGGAAAAAAGCTGTGGATAGAACATTTGCATGGAAAGAAGAAGAATAATCCATACGGGCCAACCTTTTGACCAATAAAAAAAGCCCTCGGATAGGACACATATCTTTGCTTATCCGTAGGGCTTTTGTCGTTTAAAAGCGAACTATATCTACCGCCCTTCTATTTTCCAACAATATCATGACGATCAATCCCAGGAAGGGCTTTGTTTAACGCTATGATTTCTGCATCGTCCTCCAGCCAGTGCTTCAAATTACCGATGAGGTTGGCGGAGTATGGAGACCCACTCCCATCTGCAAGAGAATAGTTCACCCACAATCCATCCTTGAATCCTCTGACAAGCTCGGCATCCTCCAAAATTTTAAGATGTTTGCTCGCAGTTGACTGGGCAATACCAAGGGCCTCTTTAATTTCACAAACACACAGAGGGCGTGTCTGAAGCATTTTCATTATCTTCACCCGATTGGGATCAGACAATGCTTTCATTACACGTACAAATACTTTCATTGTCACATCCTTAAAACCCAAAAAACAAATTATACCAGAAAAGATTTATCGCAACCTCTAGGCCGCACTATTCATTTTTTAATTATCTGCTGCCATCGCCCAAATCGCTAAAAAGCAATGTAGGGATATAGGGTAATATTGTCAAGATGAATTCCCCCTAAAGCTATCTAATCGGCACGTGGCTCCATTTATCCCAGGGACCGGCATCAGGGACATTTTACCAAATACGCCAGCTGTTTCCTATCATATAAGAGCCGGTCTCTATTTAGGCCATAATCCCTGCTAATTCTAATCTAGGACTATTACACCACGCCATTTCAAGTAAATCCTATTTCACCATTCACCATAGCCGAAAACAAGCATGTGGTTCTGTTTTTACTTAAAACACAAATTAATTAGCGCCTAAGAGGCCCACCAGTAGTAATAATCCGTTGATTTTCCTGTATATTGCAGATACACTGATACTAACCGTATTGTTAGAGGCAGGTTTCATTTAGCTTAAGGACTCTTTTTTATGACCATTGTCAACGGTATCAAAGATCATAAACACCAGGTTCTCATTGCAGGCAGTATTCCAGATCAAAGCGTTTCCGTAGGTCCTCTACTAGAAAAGTTGGGCATCCAATTCACCCATGTAAAAAACAGTGAAGCCGGTCTCAAAGAAATCGAAAAGGCCACAACTCCCTTTTCTCTGGTTATATGCGATCAGCGTATGGACGGTCTTCAGGGAACAGAATTCCTATCTCGCGTCAAAGAAGTATCGCCTGGTACGATCCGGTTTCTGATTACCGGTTATTCACAACTGGATATTATTATCTCTGCCGTGAATAAGGGAGCTGTCCACCGGTATATTTCAAAGCCCTGGGAACCGGACCAAATGGTAGAGGCGTTAAAATCCGGATTATCCAAATATGAACGCCACCTGGACAGCGGCCGCCTTTTTGCCCTTGCAAAAACGCAGAATGGTAAACTATATGAACTCAACTGCGAACTCATGGAAGCAACAAAACGCCATGACCAGGAGTCCAAAAAGCTTGAAAAAGAAATCCACGCAATTGCAGCACAACTAAAAGAAAAAACAGCGAAACGGCCATTAAAGCAAAAACAACTGGCAAAGAAAGCCTCCCAATATCTTGAGGCTTGTGAAACTGATAAGAAGAATGAACTGGACAACCTATATGAACAGGTACTACTCAACATTTTCCAAGACTTCACAGAACTGGCCCTTAGAAACGGCATAGAATTGACTGAACCGGGCACTCCGGATAAAAAAGAACCTGCAAATGGACAAGACAGGGCTTTAGAGGATGCTGAATCTGAAGCACAGCAAAAAGGAGAGGATGATGGTTGAAGCCCACACTCCGAAAATTCTAATCCTGGAAGCCAATGACAGCTTTAGGGAAAGGGCTGTCCAAATACTGGAGAACCAGGGCTGGGACGTTACTTGCGAATCAGTATCCAAAGAGGCCTTGGATACCCTCAAGCAATCTGAATCATCCCCTTATCATCTCTTTATTTCCAATTTCAAGCTTCCTAAAATGGCAGGGGATGATATCCTCAAACATGCTAAATCAATTGCTCCCATGACCCAAAGGATGCTCATGGTGGATGCCGAACACCCTGATATGGTCGTCAGAGCCATAAACAAGGCGGAAATCAATGCCTGTATCGTAACACCGGCCTCGGACCAGGACTTAATTAACCAGGTTACCTCCTGCCTGGACGAATATGACCGTGAATTAAAACATGAACAGCTTAAACGGGTCATCACGCATCAGAACAAACAGATGTTTGTAATTGCCCAGCGCCTGAAGAAAAAAGACCAACTCTGTCGTGATAGAATCAACGACCAAAAAAAAGATAAAGTTAAACTCAGTTCCAAGTTGAGGCAAGCCAACCACCAAAAAAAAGATCCAGCATCCCTTCATAAGCGGACGCAAGCATACGAAATCCCCATAACTCAGGAGCATCTTGAAGCAGAACGGAAAAAACTAACCCAGTTTACTCTAGATTTATTTAAAACCATTGCGAATAAATCAGAGGTTAAAGCCCCTGAACAGACACCTGCCCAAATCCTTTCCCAAGCTGGAGAAAAAACTGAAGATTCAATAGAGGAAAACAATCCTCAAAGAGATATTATCAATCAGATCCTCAGAACAATTTACGCATCTGCCGAGAATGATCATAAAGATGTAGAAGAAGCGGTTTCACAAGAAGGAATCCCCGATGCACTCACCCCGGAAGGCATGGTAGACGTTAAGATTTCCGAGGACCGTGTCCAAGCCTTTGTGTCCCGAAAAGAAACCGCAGATAATCAGTTCGATATCACGTTGAATGATCTACTCGAACTTTTGCGGCAAAAGGGAATCAATTTCGGTATCGTGGACGATGAAAACATAGAATCCTGGATTGAAAACGTAAAACACGGAGATCCTGAATTTGAAATTGCCGCGGGCAAAGCCCCAATTTTGGGCAAAGACGGCAGTGTAGAGTATTCTTTTACAACTGACTTCACCAACCCTGGCAAAATTATGGATGACGGCCGGATGGACTTTAGGGACCGTGGTGCGATTCCGTATGTAAGCAAAGGAGACATGTTGGCCATTAAGACCCCTGCTGAACCAGGAAAGGATGGAATGAGCATTTCAGGCGAAGTCATTGAAGTGAATGAACCTTTTGACCCGGTTTTTCTGGCCGGCAGCGGGGTAGCGCTTTCCGAGGATGAACTGAGTATTCATGCAGATGTTGATGGCCGGCCACACTTAGACCCCATGGGTGAAATTTCAGTAAACCCGGAACTGCCAATTGACGGAGATGTGGATTTTAAAACCGGAAATATTGATTTTAAAGGTAACATCACTGTCAATGGTACGGTTAAAGAAGGGTTTACCGTGAAAGGGGTAAACCTGACTGCAAATGAAATAGAGGGTGCAACGATCGACCTGTCCGGAGATTTATATGTTTCCGACGGCATTACCGACACCACAATTGTCACCGTAGGCAATGTTTTTGCTAAATTTATCAACAATTCAACTGTTAAAGCATTTGGAAACGTGGTTATCCAAAAAGAGATTATTGATTCTAAGGTACTGCTCAGCGGACAATGTGAAAACCCTACCGGTGTCATAATTGCATCCAAAGTGTCGGCAAAATCCGGGGTAGATGCCGGTCGCATCGGTACTGACACGTCAAAACCAGCCCATTTCCGGGTTGGGGTGGACGACCACATAGACCATTGGAAAAAGGAACTTGAAGCCAAACTTGAAGCCTCACTGGAGAAACTTGAGGAACTAAAGGAAAAAATAGAAGTCGTGGAAACCCAGGACCAGGAGCTCTACGGTCAGATCACGCAAAAAGCTCAGGAGCAGGAAAATATAAAGAGCCAAATCAAAACCATAAATGGGGAACTTGAAGAGTTTAAACGGCTCAATGACAAGATGGGTGTGGACCAAGCCCTGGAGGATATAAAACTCCTGACGGCATCATTGAAAAAAATGGATCGGGAATTAGACAGGGTATTCAATGTTCAGGACAGGTATGCAAAAACCATTGAAACATACAAAAAAGCTGTTGAAAAGATCGAAAACCGGAATAAAACCATTGTATTAAAAAAGAAAGGACTCAGGGATTTTGCCAATAAAACCAAAGGTGTTCCCAGTGTCAATGTACAACGCAATATAATCCAGGATACAGTAGTCCAAGGCCCTAATTCTTCAATAACTCTAAAAGAAGACCGTGGTCGCTGTAAGATTGCAGAAAAAGCAGTCCACGAAGAAGGGCT
>JAKSAU010000608.1 GCA_022361535.1 Desulfobacterales bacterium | reverse complement strand
CATAACTGATCCGCCCGGTTTAATATTGACATTTAAGTTTTGCTTTCCTGTTTTCAGGTTCAATTGCTTGGTGATATCCGAGATATTTCCTGCTTTAAGAGTCTCTTCAGATATAATATTCCCGCAATATGCAACCTGGGAGCCAACTTTTTTCTTGTCTTTATTGACCAGTGTACCTTTGACACGAATATGGCTGTATGAAATTTTAGACGGGTTATCAATACGTCCGGTCACAATGAACAATTCTCCGGCAGATTTATTTGACACGAACCTGCCGTTGATACTGGCTTCATTGGGCACAGGTTTAGGATCCGGTTTCGGAGCTTGCGCGGGTTTTAATGCATCAGTGATATAGGGTATTTTTATATCTGAGAGAACAGGCAGGTTAACCCCAAGCATAAGATTTGCTACCCAGGCTGCAATTACCAACAGGAACAGGAGGAAAAGAATTTTTACCGGTGTGCCCACACCGCCTTTTTTTCCCGTCTTTCTTTTCTGCCGGATATCATCTGCAGAGGGGGGCTCAATCAATGGGGCGCCTGACAGGGACTCAGCTTCTTCTTCAGGTTCTATCGTATCCTCGTCATCCAACTCGAACTCCTGACTGGGCAAAGCATCATCTTCTAAATCCGGGTCAGCTATGGGCATCGCCTCTTCAGGTTCTGTATCCTGTTCCAGGACCTCGTCATATTCTGTAAATTTGTCCTGGTCAGAAACGCTTTGAGATAAATCGCTATCTTCTGCTGCCTCATCATCAATTAGAGACAGATCATCGTCTGGAGCACTCTCTTCTTCAGCTAAAGATAAATCTGGATCTGAATCGTCAAAATAAAGATCTGAGTCAATGCTTTGGGCTTCTTGTTCAACTTCTGGCTCTAAGGATTGCCCGTCATCTTCAAACACAAGATCAGCGTCAGGGTCCTCATCAAACTCCAGATCCAGTTCAGGTGCGCTGTCGTCTGTTTCAAATTCTATTTCTTCGAGTTCAGACTCGTCCATATGCCCGGTTTCCATTTCCAGGGGCAACTCTTCAAGTTCCAGTTCATCTTCGTCATCATCAAAGCTGATTTCAATATCTGCTGTATCTTGATCAATGTCTGCCTGGGACAACTCTGGGGAGCTTGCTTCTTCTACTTGGAGCTCTTCGAATTCTATCTGTCCGGAGTCTAACTCAATATCATCTTCCTGGAAGTCCAGCTGCGGCTCTTCAAATTCCAGGTCTGAATCCTCTACGGTCAAGTCAGGTTCTTCAATTTCCAAACTTGGTTCGCTAAGGTCGAAATCAGGCTCTTCAATATCCGGGTCCTGTTCTTCCAACTCAAAATCTTGGTCTTCAACTCCCAGATCCGGGTCTTCGCTTTCCAATTCAGGTACTTCCACTTCTAATCCGGAATCTTCCATCATAAGACCGGGCTCGTCAAAATCGGGTTCCTCAAATTCGAACTCGTCATCCTCTGTGATGTCACCAATAGCTTGAGGAGAATCTATCTCAAGTTCCTGTTCAGGGGTGTCAAGTCCAGAAGGTTCATCAAACTCGATTTCTTCAAAGTCAAGATCCTTGTCATCCAGATCAAGATCCTGGTCTTCCAAGCTGGTGTCTAAATCGCTTTCCAGGTCAAAATCATCATCTTCAGGAAACTCAATATCTGACTCATCTATTAGTTCATCTTCAGTAACTGCTGAATCAAAGGGAACTTCTTCCGGAGAGTCATCTTCCTGTGGCAGATCTTCTTCCATGAAATCCAAATCATCCGGATCGTCAATAACCTCGACAGCCTCTTGAGGTTCCGGCGGGAAAGCCATAAAAATATGTTGGCACTGGTTGCACCGGACCTTGGACCCTTGGGGCTTTATCAGGGATTCATCAAGGGTGAACCGGGTTGAGCATTCCTCACAGGTAATTATCATTGCGCATCCCCTTAACTTAGAGTTTTAAATCAAAGATTGCAGGCAGATTCCTGTATTTCTCATTGTAATCAAGTCCATAGCCCACGATAAAGCCTTTTTCAAGAGTAAAACACGAATAATCCACATTGATTTCAACTTCACGGCGCTCATGCTTGTCGATGAGGGTGCAGATTTTTACGGACCGCGGGTTTAAAAGTTGTACGAATTCAACAATTTTGACCAGGGTTTGGCCTGTATCTACAATATCTTCGACCAAAAGAATATCCCTTCCCTCTAACTCAAGATCAGGCTGTTTTGTAAAAACGATTTGGCCGCTTGATGATGTTCCCTCGTAGGATGAGGCACCAATCAGATCAATTTCATGATCAATTTCAATCTGGCGGGTCAGGTCGGCAAGGAAAATAAATGAGCCCTTGAGTACCCCAACAACCACGAGGTCCAGGTCTTTATAGTCTTGAGCAATCTTTTGTCCCATTTCCCGGGTCTTTTCTTGGATTTCCGTTTCGGAAATCAGGGGGATGAATTCGGGCATTTTGTTTTTATAATCCTGTTGTCTTGAGTTCGTTGATCAGTTCAGTCTGCTTCTGGTCCAATGTTTTTGGCATCATTATATTAATCACAACATAAAGATCTCCGCAACCATTTCCTTTCATATGGGGGATTCCCATGCCTGGCAGCCGCATTTTTGACTTGTGCCCGGTGCCGGCCGGCAGGGTCAGATTAATGGTTTTTCCGGCAGGTGTCGTCACTTCCAGTTTATCTCCCAAAAGGGCCTGGGTCAGGCGGACATCCTTAGTCATTGAAATGTTGTTATCCTCCACGGTAATGCCTTGTGGCAGGCTGGGAGAGGATTTTATATACAGGTTGCCGGAAGGTCCGCCATGGGGGCCGGGTTCGCCTTTTCCGGCTAACCGTATTTTTTTGCCCTGAGTCAAGCCTTTGGGGATTTTAACCTCAATGGCTTTGGCCTGTCCGTTTTGGTTAATGGTAATGGTTTTTTTTGTACCGTGGATGAGTTCATCCAGTGTCAGTGGAAGTTCGTACTCCAGGTCTTTGCCCCGGACCGGGGCTTGGCGGCTTCCTCAGCCACCGCCTCCACCGCCTCCCATGTTCTGGAAGAAGGGATTGCCGCCCATACCGGAGAAACCGCCACGGCTGCCGCCCTGGCCGAAACCTCCTGAAAAACTGCTGCCGCGGCCAAAACTTGCACCACCGCCAAATCCGAACTCTTTTAAGATATCACCCAAGTCGAAATTCCTGAAAATATCTTCCTGGCTGAACCGCTGCCCGAAGTCGGCAGATCCATATGTGTCATACTGGTTCTTTTTTTCCGGATCACTGAGTACGGCATAGGCTTCTGAAATTTTCTTGAATTTATCTTCCAGGGCCTTGTCACCTTTTGTTTTATCCGGGTGGTATTTTAGTGCCAGTTTTCTGTAGGCCTTTTTAATCTCCGCTGCAGAGGCAGTCTTGCTTACCCCGAGAATCGCATAATAATCTTCAGCCATTTGTATCTATATCCTTAAAATCTTGAATTATTTTTCATTTTGAATATTTTGAAATAAATGATAAGTGCCAACCGGTTTAAGTCAAGGGATTGCAATGGCCTTGTTATTGGGTGTCGTTCTGATGAAACGCAGTAATGGCAACCATGAGAACAGATATGGCCGCAGGGGTCATCCCATCGATACGGGATGCCTGCCCAAGGGATGCCGGACAGACTTGGTTTAGTTTTTCCCGAATTTCATTTGACAGACCGTGGGCTGTATCAAATGAAAAATCAGCCGGTATCTTTATCCGCTCAAGGTCCTGGAATTTTTTGATTTCATTGTACTGCCGGTTTATATACCCTTCGTATTTAATTTCGATTTCCACTTGCTTGGCAGCCCGGTCATGGATAGGTTCGGGTGCCGGTGAAAGCTCTTTGAGTAGGTCATAACTCAGTTCAGCCCGCTTGAGCAATTGTTCAAGCTTAACGCCGTTGGTGATGGGATTGGTATTGTGCTTGGTGAGAAAATCATTGTTTTCCTGACTTGGTTTGATTACGGCTTTTTTAACCCGTTTTATTTCCGCTTGGGCCTGTTCCTGGATTTCTTGAGTAAAATTTAGCTCTTCCTTGTTGATTAAACCGTATTCAAATCCTATTTGTGCCAAGCGCAGGTCGGCATTGTCTTCCCTGAGCATAAGCCGGTATTCTGCCCTGGAGGTAAACATACGATAGGGTTCCTGGGTACCTCGGGTAACAAGATCATCTACCATAACGCCCATATATGCCTGGGATCTGTCAAGAACAAAGGGGGGACGCTCTTGAACCCGTGAACCGGCATTTACGCCAGCCCATAGCCCCTGGGCACCTGCTTCCTCATACCCTGAAGTGCCGTTGATCTGTCCGGCTAAAAACAGCCCTTTTATTTTTTTGGTCTCAAGGCCGCGAGTCAGTTCCAAGGGATTGACATAGTCGTATTCAATGGCATAGGCCGGGCGCATGATCTGCGCCTGCTCCAACCCTTTTACTGAGCGCACCACCTGGTATTGTATTTCCAAAGGAAGGCTGTTTCCAAGCCCGGATGCGTATATTTCTTTGGAATCAACGCCTTCATATTCCAGGATAACATGGTGTGATTCCCGGTCCGGGAACTTGACGATTTTATCTTCAAACGAGGGACAGTACCTGGCTGACTGGCCCTTAATATGGCCACCGTACAAGGCTGAATGGTGAAGGTTCTGCCGGATGATCTCATGGGTGTCGGGATTGGTCTCACCCATGAAGCTTGGCAGCATGGGCGTGGTGATTTCTTTTGTTGAATATGAAAATGGTTTGGGGGTTTCATCAGACCCATGGATATTGAATTGTTCGAAATCAATGGAATCAGCATGGAGTCTTGGTGGTGTACCTGTTTTCATCCGCCCCATGGTCAGTCCAATTTTTTCAAGGCTCAACGCCAGGCCTGTTGACGCAAATTCCCCAGCCCGCCCGGCCTGGATTTTCGATGCCCCGATGTGGACAGTGCCACGAAGAAACGTGCCTGTGGTGATGATTACACAAGAAGTGCAATATTCAAATCCGGTCTGGTCAACCACCCCTTTTATTTCATTATTTTCAATGATCAGGGTTTCCACCATGGCCTGTTTGAGATCCAGGTTTTCTGCCTTTTCCAGGAACGCTTTCATGTTTCTGGAATACATATTTTTGTCGTTCTGGGTCCGTGTGGAGTGAACAGCCGGTCCTTTTCTTGTGTTCAAGGTCCGGTACTGGATGGCTGAGGAATCCGTAACCTTGGCCATCTGCCCGCCTAATGCATCAATCTCCTTGACAAGCTGCCCCTTTGCCATACCGCCGATGGACGGACTGCAGGGCATGGAAGCAATTTTATCCATGTCAATGGTTAATATTAGAGTCGCGCATCCCATTCTGGCAGCAGCTAAAGCAGCTTCACACCCGGCATGGCCGGCACCGACCACAATTACATCATATTTATTTTTATAAAAATTCATAACCCTTTAAAATACTATATCTATAGGCGTTGGGTCAAGATCGGTGTCAATTGATTTTTTCTATGGTTATGATTTCCTGATAGAATGATATATGCCCCATTTTTAAGGGCACATCCTGAACAATGGTAAGTTAAGAAAATAGGAAGATGTTCTATTTATCTAAGCATAAACCAATTATAGGAAATAATAAGGGACTGTGTCGCATGTATAAGCGATTCTAATAAGCCATTAACCGTTTTTTTGCAGGTAAGTAAAAGTAACGTCTATTTTTTTATAACAGGGGACAGATATTCTACCCAGGTATCACCGTCACTTCTACGATCCTTGCTGTTTCTGCAGTCCGGATCAAACCGTTTTTCAACGCCTGTGTATTTGGAAGGGTTAAGCCTGCGTCGATCCACTCCGGAGCGTCTTTCTTTTTGGTCTCTGCGTTCTTTGTTTTTTTCCTCCATGATAGCCTCCATAATTCTGGTCGGAAGTTTTTAAGAGGTAACAGCAAAAATATAAACCGGGACAAAGATCCTGTCAAATATGTAAAATGAATTAAGCCGCTTAGATCAAAATTTTATATTGAAAGTTGTCAGCCATTGTTGCAGTATTTAAAGGGTGTTGCATAATTTAAAACAGTTTCCGGTTCCAAATGGCCTGCCAACAAAAGAAAACAGGATTTTTATGGAGAGGTGAAAATGAGAATAATCTGCCTTTGGATTATGGCATTTTGTTATTGCTTGTTTTTTTCGAGTGCATGGGGCAGCGAGCTTAATAAAAATAATATTTTAGATAAACGCATCACTATCTATGGCGGTGCAAGATTTTATCAAGCCGAAGGTACGTTCAGCTCAACAAGAAATGGCAACTCCACTGCTGAGGTCGATATGGATGACCTTGGCCTTGATAAAAATGAGGTGAGTGCCATTGGAGGTGTCATATACAACTTTGGAAAAAGATGGAATCTGCGGTTTGATTATTTTGGATATCACGATGATGCGTTAAAAACCGCAGATAAAAGTTTTAATTTTGATGATGTCAATATTCCAATAAATGCATCTTTAGAAAGCAGTTTGGATATTGACCTTTATGTGATTAACCTGGCCTACAATATAATACATACACAAAAGGCAAGGTTTGGGTTAGGGCTTGGCGTTCATGGAATTGATTTTGAGTTGAAGATTGCCGGCAAAGTATCGGTCGGTCCAAGTGAAGTCTCACTAGGAGAGGGACAGGAAGATTTTCTTGCACCTATTCCCAATGTTTGGGCATATGGGGCATATGCACTCTCTGAACGCGTTGTCTTCAGATATGGCGGCGGGTGGATGAGTGCAAGTTACGATGACTTTGATGGCTCATTATTTTTGCTAAATGCGGCAATTGAATATTGGCCGTTTCAAAATATCGGGTTTGGAGCGGGATATAACTATCTGACAGCAGATATAGATTATGATCCAGGCTACAAAAAAGAAAATTATGATGTCGATCTTTCTGGTGCTATTTTTTATATCACTTTAGGATTTTAAAATTATTATTGGTTCTTTTTATTACCTTCTATTTCGGTTTTTAATCCGATTAAACCGGTCCTGGTATTCTTTGGGTGTCAGCCCTGTATATTTTTTAAACAGCTTACGAAACGAGTTCACATTCTCATATCCGACCTGCCAGGTTATCTCGTTAAATGTAGTAATCGTTGTTTCCAGTTTATGACGGGCTTCTTCGACACGCAGGCGTTGAAGATATGTTAGAGGGGTGTCCCCTGTTGCTTTTTTAAACCTTCGCTTGAAGTGCCTGGGGCTGAATCCAAAATCAATAGCCAGTTTTTCTATGGATATGGGTTTGGTAAAATGGTTTTCCATATAGTTTTGCACTTCAATGATTTGGGCATCGGCATGATCTTTTTGCGAGTGGAATATAAAATATGGAGATTGGGTGGATCTGCGTGATTCCATTAACAAAGCTTTTGAACAAAATGCAGCCAACTTTTGGGAACCGAAGTTTTCAATAAGATAGAGACATAGATCCACGAATGCCGTGGTTGCACCCGAACAGATCAGATTCTGGTTCACTGTCAGCATCTGGTTGGGACTTAAAGAAACCGCAGGGTAAAGCTTCTTAAAATAATCTGCAAACATCCAATTTGTTGTAGCGGTTTTACCGTCCAGCAATCCTGTTTCAGCCAGTAAAAAAGCACCGGTGCATGTCGTTGCGATGATTACGCTGTCTGCGTATCTGGCTTTGAGCCATTTGCAGATTTTGGGATCAAGCCTTCCGACGAAATCAAACGGCGGGATAAAACCCGGTATGAGAACAATGTCAGTTGATATCACATCCTCTACGGCACAATCCGGATGTACCATCATCCCCCCGCCGCCTTGAACCGGATTTCCGTCCACCGTGACAATATCCCATTCAAATAAAGATTTGATTACATTTGTGTGGTCCTTTTTAGACTCAAGATGTTGATGGCCAATATTGGCTATGGCAAACGTGTCAACAGGTCCTGCAATGGTTGAAACTGAGCAGTTGGGTGCTGCCAAAAGGCTGATATGGGGCATTGGGTTTCCTTAAATCAAGCTGATGTCATAATTGGCGTGGTTTAAGTCATATATGTCTCTTTCGCTTGGGTGTGTCAAGATTTAAAATCATTACAACAGCTTGGAAAAGTAAAGCTTTCTATAAAAATAAGGTTTGAGGAGGTACATATTATGGAACGTCAATCTGATATCATAGATCAATATCAACACTCCGATTTTAACGCACGTTTGAATATGTATTTGTCACACCCGGAATTGAGGAACGAGTTTATTAAAATTGATTCAAAGCATCCGGACATGCGGCTTCACGGCCACTTGGAAATTCCAATTTCAGAGCGGTTTTCACAATTGTTATGTCGGCTTAGAGCTTGCGTACTGTAGTAATTTACACGTTTTATTTAGCCCTGCTTTGATTAAGAGCAAATTTATTAAGGCTTGAGTAGCCCTTTAAAAACCAATATGGCTATATCTGCGATATTATTTTTCGATACTCATCTTCCGGGAATGCACTTAACGAGTCCGTCCGAACTCCGCCCCTTGATCCCAGTGCCAGCATTACTCTGGCATAAGTTGCGTCATCAGGAGCTTCAATAATAGCAATCATGTCATAACGTCCAACAGTCATATAAAAAGATTTCATTTGTCCACCAGCTTCTGCAACAATTGCTTTGGCCTTGTCAAGCCGGTTTGGACTCTCTTTGATTTCCTGAATGCCTTTCTGGGTCCAGTTCACCAGGGCTATGTAGGTTTTCATTTTTTCCTCCTGTTGTTTTATTTATAAAATGATTGCATGGTACGGTCCGGCAGAAAACAAAGCTAAATTATTTCGAATCAGCTGGGAAATTAATGGAGCATTCAGCCTAAATTGCGATTGGCTTTTTACACAACAAACATTTGAAGTAATCAAAAAACAAGGGCATCTTTGATTTGGTAACGCTCTTTTTGACCGGTCAGTAGGAACGATAGCTTGGTTGGGATAATAAATTTTAAGGGCTCAGATTCAATATAACTTGTGAAAGCTATTACAAATTTATATCTGCATCTTGGGAAAAAGTCACGGATGAAATGGAAATTCTCTTGCATGGTCATGACAACAGAAAGGAATCAGGTTGGCAAATCCGGATAGAATCTGTAGAGTATTTCCCGAATAGAAGTTGCCAAAGCCAACAAGAACCGGGGCAGGGGCAGCAGGACCAAAATGGAGGGTGAATTGGCAGGGCCAGACAAACAAAAAAGGTATTCTGATTATAATGCATACTTGCGGAACCTGTTCGGGGAGCGCGTACAAAAAATTTCAGTGGATGCAGGCATGACCTGTCCGAACAGGGATGGGACATTGTCCAACTCAGGGTGCATTTATTGTAATGTTAAAGGATCTGGTACAGGTGCCTTTGGACGGGGAATGTCAGTCAGGGAACAGATTGAGGCCGGTAAAATCCCTGCCATGAAAAAGTATAAGGCAAAAAAGTTTTTGGCCTATTTTCAATCCTTTACAAACACTTATGCGCCGGTGGATCATCTTAAATCCATATATGACGAAGCCCTGTTCTGTGAAGGTGTGGTGGGTATGGCAGTGGGGACACGGCCCGATTGTGTCGATCAAGAAAAGATTGATTTGCTTGATTCCTATACCAAGGCGTATCTCATTTGGCTGGAATACGGACTGCAGTCGGTTCATGATCCCACACTCAAGCTGATCAACAGGGGACATGACTTCAAGGCGTTTGAGGATGCCATGGCATTGACCGGTTCTAAAAAAGACATCAATGTGTGCGCCCATATCATCCTGGGACTGCCAGGCGAAACCCGGGACATGATGTTGGAAAATGCGAGAGTGCTTGCTGATCTTGGGGTGAATGGTGTGAAAATTCATTTGTTGTACGTGATCCGGGGTACGGCTTTGGACCGGATTTACCAAAAAGGTGAGTACACACCACTGGAGCAAAAGGAATATACGGATCTGGTCTGCGATTTTCTAGAACGGTTGCCTAAAGAAGTAATAATTCAGCGTATCACAGGCGATCCCCATGCAAATGAACTTGTAGCTCCTGCCTGGGCAGGAAGGTACAGGGAAACCTTTAATATGATCCAGCATACCCTGGAAACCAGGAATTCCTTTCAGGGAAAATATTTCGATAACCCGTCAACATAATCCTGACTGCGGTGCTGTTAACATCTTAAAATAAGAATGTAGGTAAGAACTTCGGTGTCGCATCAGTCAGGGTGACCAAAAGGGGGAAAATGGCAAAAGTTGATATCAAAAAGGAAGGCCATGTTTTACTCATGGGGCTGAACCGGCCGGAAAAGCGAAATGCCTTTGATCTGGATATGTACAGGGAACTGAGTGCTGCCTACGGACAACTCCATCGTGACCCTGAATTACGGTGCGGAATTCTACACGCCCATGGCGAGCATTTTACCGCAGGGCTGGATCTTGCCCAATGGGCCACCTGTTTTTCCAGGGGCAGTTTTCCCGAGCTTCCTGCCGAGGGCATGGACCCCTTGGGTTTGGACACTGAGAACCAGGTGGCCAAACCTGTTGTCATGGCCGTCCAAGGCATCTGTTTGACCATCGGCATTGAACTGCTGCTTGCAACCGATATCCGGGTAGCAGAAGAAAATACGCGGTTTGGCCAAATCGAGATTAAACGCGGCATTTATCCGGTTGGCGGTGCCACGGTTCGGTTGCACCAGGAGATAGGCTGGGGCAATGCCATGCGTTACCTTTTAACGGCAGATGAAATTACTGCAGAAGAGGCGTTCAGAATAGGTCTGGTACAGGAAGTAACCGCCGAGGGAGCGCTTGACAAGGCCATGGAAATTGCCCAGACCATTGCAAAACAGGCCCCACTCGGGGTCGAAGCCACTCTGCGGTCTGCAAGACTGGCCAAGGCAAAAGGGGATCAGGTGGCCATCAGCAGGCTGCTGCCGGATTTGCTGCCGCTGATGACCAGCCAGGATGTCAAAGAGGGTATAGAATCTTTCATGGAGCGCAGGGAGGCTAATTTTAAAGGGATCTAAAAATTAACACCTGTGAGGTTTTCGGATATTTTCCAGAGACGGTCAGCCATGGTTTTGTCATGGGACAGGCCATTTGATTTAACCTTTTTGGGAAACCCTTTCATTTCCATGAATCCTGATGGGCCGAAATAATCTTTGGAGACCACATCTGTGCCGCAGGCCGCATACAGGGTGGGGAGAGCCCCCATGGTACTGTCTTGGCCGAAAATGGGGTTCAAAAAGGAAACCAAACCGGTATTACGCTGCAGTTCTGTCGCAGACCATCCAGGGTGGGCAGCGGCACAGACGACTTTGGACCCTCGGGCACTTAGCAGATCAGCCAGGTGATAGATAAAGTACAGATTCGCCACCTTGCTGTCCCCGTATGCCCGCCAGGGTTTGTATTTTCTATGCTCCCAATGCAGGTCTGTAAGATCTGGTTTTCCAAAGTTGTGGGCTGCAGAACTGACTGAAACAATCCGGCTGTCAGGCGTAGCTTCCAGTATATCTAAAAGGTGGCCTGTCAGGGCAAAATGGCCCAGGTGGTTGGTGCCCATCTGAAGTTCAAATCCGTCCTTTGTCTTTGAATAGGGTGGAACCATAACACCGGCATTGTTAATGAGTAGATCCAACCGGGAATATTCGGATCTGAATAATTCACAAAAATTTGTGATTGATTCCAAATCGGAAAGATCCAGGGACATGATGCGTATTTTAGCATTGGGCAGCCCTTTTTTTAGTTTTTCCAATGCCCTTTGCGCTTTTTCCATACTCCTGCAGGCCATAATTACATCTGCATTTTTAGCGGCCAGGGTTTTAGCGGTTTCAAACCCGATACCGGAGTTGGAGCCGGTGACGATGGCAACTCTGTCGGTCTGGTCAGGGATATCCGCTGTATTCCAGTTATTTTTTATCATGTTGTATATCCTTAATTCTTTTGTGTAATGGTCTGATGCATGGGCGTTTCCCACCATGGGTAGCCCAGTGAGTCAAAGTCAATGGTCTGGCCTTGAATGGGGCTGGCAATGGTTACCCCGGCTTCTTTTGCTGCTTTTGCAAGCCGGATCATAGGATCGTACCAGGAGTGGAGAGCTAGGTTAAAAGTTCCCCAGTGGATCGGGTGAAGTATTTTCGCACCAAGGTCTGAAAATGCTTGGACTGTTTCCTCCGGGTACATGTGGACATGGTGCCAGGCCGGATCATAGGCACCGCATTCCATAAAAGCCATGTCAAAAGGACCAAGTTTGCTGCCTATTTCTGAAAATCCGCCAAAATATCCTGAATCCCCGGAAAAAAAGATCTTATAGCTGGGCGAGGAGACAACCCAGGACGCCCATAAAGTCTTGTTCCGGTCAAAAACTCCGCGGCCTGAAAAATGTTGGGACGGTGTTGCCGTTACCGTGAATCCTTTTGCCGGCTCGTGTGACTCCCACCAGTTCAGGCTGATAATTTTGTTTTTAGGCACGCCCCAGGAGATGAGATGGCGGTCCACCCCTAAAGGGACCATGAAAAGGGTAACTTTGTCCGCAATTGCTTTGATGGTGAACTTGTTGAGATGATCGTAATGATCATGGGAGATGATAACCAGGTCAATCTCTCCAAGCTGATCCGGGTCTAACGGAAGCGGACCAAATCGTGTGGGTCCTACAATGGACACTTTTTGTTCGAACACCGGATCTAAAAGAATCCTGAATCCGTCCATATTGATCATAAGGGAAGAATGACCCAGCCAGGTCGAATTGAAGATGCCTTTTTCCCTTGTGGAAAAGGGCGCAAGATTCACGGTTGTATATGGTAACTTGGTATTAGGCACCCGGTTGTTTTTTTCAAACAGAAACCTGAATGTAGTTGCCAGCGGGCGGTCCGGTGTCATTGAGCCGGCTGAGCTTTTATATTTGCCATTCTCCTGCATGGAGTGGGCTTGGTCCTGTTGTGCCACAGATTGTACTGTTGACGCCATTATAACGACTCCTATTGTGAGTGTAAGTAAGATGATAATATGCTTTAAGTGAATGTTCATTTAATAACCAGTTAAATTTTTTTGTAAACTACCTTCTGACTGCATCCCAGGCCAAGTCAAAGGCGGTTTCTATGTTTTTACGGCTCATGTCAAAATCCTTACATAACCTGGGATTAGCAAGAACAAGGATGGGGTAAAATAAAAATGCCGATAAAATATCAAAATCCACATCCTTGATGATTTTTTGCTCAATTCCCCTTGTGACCGCCTGGATCAGAGGCAGAAAATAACTCTCCAGCTTGGCAGTATCAACAAGTTCACTGTAAGGTGAATTGGAAAACTGCTCCATATACTGGAAATACTCGGGATATTCCATGACAAAGTCATAGGTGGCCATCCAGGTGAATTTCAGGATGTCTCTTATGGGCAGGGTGTCATCAAAATCTTTTTGTATACGCCTGCCCATAAGGGATTTGATCCGGACATAAGTGGCCACAAGAAGGTCTTCCTTATTTTTGTGGTAGACATAAAGTGTGGCCGGAGAGATGCCCGCCTCCTTGGCAATCTTGGACACGGAACTTGCAGCAAAACCGATCCGGTTAACTGTTTTTACCGTGGCCTCAAACAGAGCTTCCTGTTTTATTTCATCCTTGGTTCTCATGAAGGTTAAAGTAAATGATCATTCGGTTATTGTCAAGAAAAAATATTTACAAGCATAAAAGAAAGGTTCACAACCCTTGGCAATATGCTAAAGTCATTGAAAAAATATTACCGTGTTTATCAGGGGGCATGTATGGCAGCAACAAGAAAAAGGGTGAGCAGGTTACTGGTTGCAGGTTTTATTGTCTTTTCCTTTATCTTTATAGCCAGTTTAGGTCTGCGGCCTTATCCCTTGAGCTGGATAATCAAAACCATCCCCATCATCTGTCTTGCTTTATGGGTTTTGTTGAACATTAAAGGCAAGGCGGGGCTGCTGCTTGGAATCGGGCTGATCTGCTCCGGTGCAGGTGATATTTTATTAGAACTGCCGGTAAAGGGACTGTTTGAAGCTGGTATGGGGGCATTTATTCTGGCCCATCTTTTTTATATTGTCTTGTTTATCAGGCATCCGGGATTCTCTATAATCCGCGTGCTTTTGATGGCGACCATGGCTGTTTCAACGCTTTGTTTTGCCTATTACTTGTATCCGCGGCTGGGGTCTATGATGGTTCCCATTTATGTATACCTGTGCGTGATTCTTTGCATGGGGCTTTCTGCCTGTCTCGGCCGGGACAACCATTGGCTTGTCATCTTGGGAGCCGGCCTGTTTATTCTTTCTGATGCATTGATCGCATATAACATGTTTGCCACTCCCATTTCCCATTCCAGCTTCTGGGTGATGAGTACCTACTACGGAGCCCAGGCGATGCTGACGGCTGGTGTGGCACGTTCAAAGGGCGTCCGTAGGGTTTAATACCTGACAGATGACAGCTATCCTAAAATATAGGCTGAAAAAGCATTCTGAAGCATCCGGGTAACGGGTCCGGGTGCTCCATTCCCAACAGGTTTTCCATCAATGGATACAACAGGGGTAATTTCTGTTGTGGTACCGGTGATAAAGCTTTCGGTAATTTGGTTAGTTTTCGAGATGGCAATAGGGGCTTCGTTAACAGGAATCCCTTTGTCAGCGGCAAGTTCCAAAACAACCTTGCGTGTAATCCCATGAAGGATCTGATGGGATTCAGGTGCCGTGACCAAGGTCTTGTCTATGACAGCCATGAAATTGGAATGGGTGCCTTCCAACACAGTGTTGTCCCTTATAAATAAGGCTTCTTTGGCTCCATGTTCAACTGCTTTTTGATTGGCCAAAACATTGGCTGTTAGACCAATAGTTTTAATATCGCAGCGTGCCCAACGCTGGTCTGGCACAGTAATTACGGTGATTCCGTTTTTTTTGTTTCCCTGTGTTTTCAGCGGATCAAAAGGTGCTGCTGAGGCATAAACGGTAAGTTCACAAGGCGGATCAGGAAAGGCATGGGCTCTTGGGGCAGCTCCCCGGGTAACTTGGATGTATATGGCTGCATCCTCTTCCAGATTGTTTTTTTCCAAAAGTTGTTGCGCAATCTGTTCTAAATACGAAAACTCGGTTTGGGAAAAACAAAGCTGGCTGGCGCCGAAATTGAGACGGTCAATGTGGTCCTTTGTTCTGAAAAGTTGTCCCCGGTATGCCCGGATCACTTCGTAAAGACCGTCGGCAAATAAGAACCCCCTGTCATCAGGTGAAATTGAGATCTGATTTTTTGCAACAAATTCTCCGTTAAAATATGCAATCATTTTTGTTCCTATGTTAAAGAAAAATATCAGGAATCAGCCAAAGGCAGGCGGATGATAAACCGGCTGCCTTTGCCAGGTGGGGATACAACGTGCATGGTACCGTTGTGATTCTCTGTAATGATAAAATAAGATACTGAAAGGCCCAAGCCTGTTCCCACGCCAACAGGCTTTGTCGTAAAGAAAGGTTCAAAAATCCGTTTGCGAATGGCAGGTTCTATTCCCGGACCGTTGTCTTCTATCTCCATCCGCAGCATCCCGGCTTTTTTCTCCCTGGACAACCGTAAAATGAATTTTGATGGGTCATCAGAGCGATTTCCCGCCATGGCCTGTGCCCCGTTTGTTAAAATATTGAGCAGCACCTGCTGGATTTTTGATCCCTCACACCGGATCATTGGCAGGTCCGGTTCATATTCTTTTTCAATAAGAATGGATTTAAAATCATATTGTTTTTTCAGATCATAATCTGTGGCGGCAATATCAAGTATTTTATCCAAAAGTTCTGCAGGAGAATGAGTGGAAAAGGACTCATCGCTTTTCCTGGCAAAACTGAGCATATTGCCTACAATATCTGCCATACGCGTGCTTGATTCAGTCACTCCTGAGATAATCCTTGGAATTTCTCTTTCTACCATGAACTGTTCAATGGCTGCCATTGTCGTCCCAGCTTTTTTTGCCGCATCTATATTGGCAGGCATTTCTGTGTCTGTCAGCCTATTGGTAAGCAGGTTGGCGTTCTGGATAACCCCGGCCAGGGGATTATTGATTTCATGGGCCATACCAGCGGCAAGACCGCCAACAGAAAGCATTTTTTCATTCTGGATCAGGGTTTCTTCCATTCGAAGGGTGTCTGTAACATCGTCAATTCTGATGACGGCACCTTGATCCCTTGCCCCTGACAACGGATAAACAATGATGTTTTCATACCTGACGTCTTTTTCTGTTTCACCATAGGGAGATTTTAATATCTGCTTTATTTCGCCGGTTTTAAAACTCTCTTCGATTTTTGATACATGGATTTGGGTACGGGGTAAAAGTCTGGTGATATATTTTCCGTATGCATTATCTGCAGGTATCCCGGTAAGTTGTGCTGCCTGTTTATTCCATAAAGTAACGTTCAGTTTTGAATCCACACCAATTATCATGGAAGGCATTGAGTCTATAATATTGACCAGATGATTTCTTAGACTGCTCAGTTCTTTTTCAGTTTTTTCCCGGTGTTTAATCTCTGTTGTGATTTCTGTCTGATATGAGTTGAGCCGGTCCATGAACAGGTTAAAGCTTAAAGACAGTTTTCCGATCTCATCTTTGCCGGTTTCTTCTATTTTTGATGTCAGATCACCTTCAGCCCCTTTTTCAAAGCGCATAATAAACTTTCGCAACGGTCTTGTGATGGATGTGCTGACCAAAAGAGAAACAACTGCAATAACTAAAACAGCAATAATAAGTATGACATAAAAGAATCTTTGAATTTCCAGCATAGGGGAGAATACTTCGGCGGTATAAGACGAGGATGCAATGATCCAGTTAAAATCGTTGATATGGGAAAAGGCGACGAATTTTTCCCTGGCCTCAGGTTCAGAGGGGTTTTTCCAATAGTAAGTAAGATACCCTTTTTTGCGTTCAATCATTTCGCGTAAAAAAGGAGTACCTTTTACATCACGAAAATCAAGGAAATTGCCTGTGATTTCAGGGTGAACCACGACATTTCCCAACGTGTCGAATATGAAGGAATATCCTGTTTCGCCAAACTTAAGGCCGAGTATCCTGTCCTCAAAGTCATCAACGCTGACCAGTTTTGCAAACTCCGATTTATAAGATGATACTGAAATGATCCAGTCCCAAGGCTCAAAATAACTCATATACAAAGCTTTTGGCCTTTCGTCGAGTTCGCCGGGATTTTTCCAATTGTATTCAAGATACCCTTCTTTGTCCCGGATTTGTGACTGGATAAATTTTCGGTAGCTAAAATCTTTGTTCCTGATTTTTGGCCTGGGATGAACGACTGCAATTCCTTTACTGTCAATACAATAGATATAACCTGTTTCCCCAACGGTCTGGCTAAGCAGGATGTCAACAGCCTGTTTTTTCGCCTGGGCTTCGGTAAGCAGGTTATCTTTGAAATCCTGGTAGATATGGGCCAAAATTTCTTTGTTTTTCTCAGCAATACCTCTTAGATGGTTTTTTATGGAAACAGTGGCAGCCGTTTCCACCATATCCGTTATGGTCTGGTTGGATTTGCTCAACTCTTCCATGATGCGTCGTTCAAGGTGGTTGCCAAACTGGTAGAAAAGAAGGGTGAAACTTATGGAAAAAACCACCAATGAAACAGCGGCATAAGCGAAAAAGAGCTTATATTTTATAGATAAATTTTTAAAAAACTGCATCCGGTATCAACATATAATTGGTTTGTTGAAAATCGTATTTTCTGCGAAAAACGCAGGTAATCACTTATCGTTTCTATTGATAATGCATAAAGTACTTGATTAATGCCCAGAATACCTTAAAATCGGGCTAAAAACAATTGGTGGCAGACAGAAATATCGTTTGGTTGCGGTTAAAGATCCATTTCATACTCTGAAAAGCCATTTGATCTGAAGGCACGCAAGGCTTGGCCCTCCTGCTTAAGAATCAGGCTTTCCGTATGTTCAAGGCTGTTTACCAGGTCAAGTGCCTTGTCAGTATCCATGACCATCAAGGCTGTGGCAAGTCCGTCTGCCCGAGTGCAGTTAGGCGCGATAACCGTAGCCGACACCACCATGTTATCTACTGGATGCCCGGTTTTAGGGTGGATAATATGGGAATAAAGGCGACCGTCCTTTTCAAAAAAGTTCCTGTAATTACCGCTGGTGGCAATGGCTTTGTTCTCTAAAATTACGGCCTTGTAAAGTCCGGGATTTACCGATCCTTTTTTAGGTTTTGAAATTCCCACAGTCCAGGTTTTTCCCCGTTTGTTTTTCCCTGATCCCACAAGTTCCCCGCCAATTTCAACCAGATAATTCTCTACCCCGGATTCTGCAATGAGCCGGGCAATTTCATCCACGCCATATCCCTTGGCAATTGATCCCAAGTCCAATGTGATGCCGGAAGCGGTTTTAGTGAGATTTTGATCGTCCAGCAGAAGTTTATTGAATCCAGTCCGGGAAAGGGCGTTCTGAATATCTGCCTGGCTGGGTAATGTCTTATTGCGGTGTTTTGTACCGAATCCCCAAAGGTCCACAAGAGGTTTGACTGTTCCGTCCCAGGCCCCGTCTGTAAGTGTGTATAGATCCTGGCACTGGACAAGCACCCTGTAAAAATCCCTGGACACCCTGAACGGGGAATTGGCCTGTGTCATGTTAAAACGGGATAATTCACTTGTTTTCTGATACATGGACAGGCGTTCGTTTACCTCCTTTAACCGGATATCGATTTTTTTCTGCCATAAAGGCTTTTTCAGGTTCTTTGAGGAAACAAGTTTTATCCGGTAGTAGGTTCCCATGGTTTTGCCTGTAAAGACATATTCCCTAGCAGCTGATGCAGTTGGTAGAACCGGTGATGCAAATGCAAAGAACAAGAGCAGCAGGGCCAGTGCCAAAAGAGCGGTGGTATAGTATCTTGCAAAGGACATGGGACAGCCTTTCTTCAGTTACGTTGTTAAGGAGATCAACTTTATCATATCCTTTGATCAGGATTCAACCTGCCAGATGCATACTAAAATTGTTCTGTTTTACCGGAAAGCAAAAAGACCTTCGTGGAAATGGAGACCTGCAAATAAATTGATATTTTACATGGAATTGGTATGATGAGCCCGAAAGGAAACGCATATGCAGCTTTTTATCGATTTTGAAAAAATGACACGGGTTCTGACCCAGGCCGCAGACCAGGAACGGTTTCAGCTATTTGAACATGAAACCTATGAACTGCTATCTGCCCTGGGGTCTGAGTCTGTACCGGAATACCTTCTTTTTGCCCGGAACCACCGCCTGACATCGGATGTGCTGGTTCCCTTTTTAGGGGAAAAAGTCGTCATAAAAGTGGTCAGCCCGGATGTGGTGCATAAGTCTGATGTGGGCGGGGTTAAAGTGGTGCCGCGCATGGCAGGCAAAGTCAGGAGCGAAAGCCGCCGGATGGTGGATATGGTATCCCAGCGTTTTGCCCGGATTATAGAAAATGATCCTGATATGGATATGCCGTGGTACAAAGGGTTATCCGGCAAAGAGTTGGTTGCAGAAGTCAACAAGCGGATCCAGGGGGTTCTGATTACCCAGTTCATGCCGCCGGAATCCGATGCATTAGGCAATGAATTGCTGGTCAGTATCAGGTGGACCAGGGAATTTGGCATGGTGATTACAGCAGGCCTTGGAGGTATCGATACCGAACTTTATGCCGAGCGGTTCCGCCTTGGTCAGGCCGTGATCTCAGCATCCACTGCCAATGTAACCGGTGAAGAATTTTTCGACATGTTCTGCAAAACAATTGCGTATGAAAAGATTTCAGGTCAGACCCGGGGCGACGAACGGCTGGTGTCTGACGAGCAGCTCATGGAGTGTTTTGGGGCCTTTATTGCTGTGGGCAACTATTTTTCTCCGTTGAATCCTGACGCCCCCTATGTCATCGAAGAGCTTGAAGTCAATCCCTTTGCCTTGGTGGACTATGAAATGGTTCCTTTGGATGGATTGTGCAGTTTTTCAACTCCTTTCAGGCCGTCAGTGCCAAGAAGGATAGACCGTATCGGTAATTTGCTCCACCCTGAAAGCCTGGCCATCATAGGGGTATCTGCCAGAAAAAAGAATTTTGGCAGGAATATCTTAAGCAATGTAATCCGGGCCGGGTTTTCAAAAGAAAATATCACTATCATTTCACCCAGTGCAGATGAAATAGACGGGGTAAAATGTGTAAAAAATATTACGGATATTGAAGGTGTAGATCTTTTAGTGGTGGCTGTAGGTGCAGACCATGTACCAAATTTGATTGACGAGATCATTGATAACAGCAGGGCCAGAAGCGTAATCCTTATTCCAGGCGGCTTAGGGGAAACAAAAGGAACTGAAGAACGAGCCAAGGCCGTGATGGCAAAGATTCACATGGCCCACTCCCGTGAAGGCGGCGGTCCTGTCTTTTTAGGCGGAAACTGCCTGGGGATGATGAGCCGGTCAGGTCATATGGACACCTTTTTTACTCCTGATGCCTGTTCCCCCAAACGGATGGACAAGCCCCCCGGACCTGTGGCCCTGATTAGCCAGAGCGGCGCCTTTGCATTGGTGCGCATGACAGGTTTGGCAGCAGGGGATCCAGCTTACAACATCACTGTTGGCAACCAGATGGACTTGACCATTGGCGATTTCATCATCTGGCTTGCTGATGCCGAAGACATTGGAATTATCAGTGTATATGTCGAAGGATTCCAGGATCTGGACGGCCTTCATGCCTGCCGCGGTATCAGAAAGGCGGTTAACAACGGCAAAGAGGTAATTGTTTATAAAGCTGGCCGTACTCCTGAAGGGAAAAAGGCCACCTCCGGGCATACCGCATCAGTTGCAGGCGATTATATGGTCTGTACGTCATGCCTGAGCCAGGCCGGTGCACTGGTTATTGATTCTTTAGATGAGTTTGAAGGGGTAATGAACCTTGCGGCTTATCTTCATAAGAAAACTGTAACAGGGTTTAAGGTTGGGGCATTGAGCCCTGCCGGATTTGAGACCGTTGGCATTGCAGACTCTTTGCAGTCAAGGGATTCCAGCCTGGACCTGCCACCCTTTGGAGAAGAAACAAAGCAAAATATTGCTACGCTTTTTGATAAGGCCCGGCTCACAGATATCATGGATATTAAAAATCCCCTTGATTTGACCCCGGCAGCCCCGGATGAGATCTATACCGGTGCCATTAGGGCCATGTTGGCAGATGAGAATATTGATGCTGTAGTCACATCATTGGGGTCTCTTGCCCCGGCTACGGCTGATAAACCGTCCCAAACGGATGAGGCCGGCTTTACAACCCGGCCCGGCAGTATTTCACAGCACCTGCCCGGGATGGTATCAAATGCGTCTAAGCCTATTGTAGTCTTCAATGATGTCGGGCACGCCCATGACGCTATAAATAACCAGCTTAAAGAAAAGGGCATTCCCGTCTTTTCATCATGCAACAGGGCCATGGGCCTGCTTGCCCGATACACGGCATACCGCCTGCGGCTTGAAACTTACCGGAACCGGGAATAAATAAAATCTTCCAGAACATAGATTTTTACGGAGGAAACAATGGAACTTTCCATTGATTTTAAAGGGATTAACAAGATATTGTCTGCTGCCTGGGACCAGGGCCGGGATTATCTTTTCGAATATGAAGTATATGAACTATTGGCCAGATCCGGTGCTGAAACACCTCCCAAGTCCAAGCTGCTTGAACAGGGTGGCAGGTATTCGGATGAAGAACTCATGGCTATCCCAGGGGATAAAACCGTACTTAAAATCGTATCTCCGTATATCATCCATAAAACCGAGGTGGGCGGGGTCAGAATCGTAGAAAAGGATCCAAATAAAATCAGGTCTGCTGTGCGCCGGATGGTTTACGAGGTGCCTGAAAATTATGTGGCCCACATGGGCCTGCATCCTGATGGAATCCCCGATCATTACCGGGGACTGTCCGGGGAGGCACTGGTGGCAGCCGTTGCCAGGGATGTCAAAGGGGTGCTCCAGGTCCAGTTTATGCCGCCGGATTCAAGTGCATTTGGCAATGAGCTGATTGTGGGGCTTCGCCATACCAGGGAGTTTGGCAGTATTTTATCCGCAGGACTTGGCGGCACAGATACGGAACTGTATGCCAAACGGTTCAGGAAGGGGCAGGCCATTGTTGCAGCATCCACGGCATTGGGAGACGGGGAAAATTTCTTTCAACTCTACAGGCAGACCATTTCATATAGAAAACTTGCCGGTCTGACCCGGGGCCAGCGCCGTATCGTTACCAATGAGCAACTGGTTGAATGTTTTGAGTCATTCATCCAGATGGGAAATTATTATTCACAGGAAAATCCGGATGCGCCTTTTGTCATTGACGAACTTGAGATCAACCCATTTGCCTTTACCGATTATTTGATGGTGCCGCTGGACGGGATGTGCAAGTTTTCAAAGCGGCAGCCTTTACCTGCTGTACGGCCGGTGTCCAAGATTGATAACCTGCTTCATCCAAAACACATCGGTATCATCGGTGTTTCCGCCACGCGGAAGAACTTTGGCCGGATTATCCTGGATAATATACTGGCTGAAGGATTTGACCCCAGTGAAATAGTGATTTTTAAAGACGGGCAGGAACAGCTTGACGGTATCACCTGCCTACCGAATCTGGATGCTCTGTCTAAGGCAAATCAGAGTAAACTGGACTTATTTATTGTGGCCGTAGGCGCAGCCCAGGTGCCTGACCTGGTGGAAGAAGTCATTGAAAAAGATGTAGCCCATAGCGTGATGCTCATTGCAGGCGGTATGGGAGAAACCCATAACAGCCGGGATAGGGCAAGCCAGGTCATGGAAATGATAAACAATACCCATGCCCTGCCGGACACGGATGGCGGCCCTGTATTTTTAGGGGCAAATTGTATGGGGGTGATCTCCCGGCCCGGCAGCTACGATACCTGGTTTATCCCTGAAGAAAAGCTACCCAAAAACAGGGACCCCCAAAATAAGAATCAGGACCATATGGTCTGCAGGGCGGCCCTGATAAGCCAGAGCGGGGCGTTTATGCTTCACCGAAGCCACCAGTGCCCCCAGTTGTCCCCGGCGTATATGATTTCAATGGGTAACCAGACAGATTTAACCCTTGGTGATATGGTGGACTATTTCAAAGACAGCGATCAGGTAGATGTGATCGCTGTATATGCCGAAGGATTTAATGACCTGGACGGCCTGGCCTTTTGCCGTGCGGTAAGGGGAGCGGTTCTGGCCGAAAAAGAAGTGGTCTTTTATAAAGCCGGCCGGACCCCTGAAGGCAAAGCCGCCACCTCCAGCCATACTGCATCCCTGGCAGGAGATTACATGGTCTGTGAAAGTTGTGTTTCCCAGGCAGGAGCAGTTGTTGCCAGAAGCTTTTCCGAATTCCAGGAACTGATGCTATTGGCTGAAACGCTGAGTAGTAAAGAGATCCTCGGAAACCGGCTGGCTGCGGTCAGTGGTGCCGGGTTTGAGGCGGTGGGAATGGCAGATTCCATTCAAAGTGATGATTTTTCCATGGAATTGGCCCGGTTTTCAGCCAAAACCAGAAAAGATATTGAAGAACTGCTGAAGTCTAAAAAACTGGACGGCCTTGTAACCTTGTCCAATCCTCTTGATATTAATCCTGCCGCTGATGATGAGGCCCATGGCGATATTGCAGGTATATTGTGTGAAGACGCAGGCGTTGATGCCGTCATCCTCAGCCTTGATCCCATGTCTCCTGCTATGAGAACCTTAGGTGAACAAAGCGATGAAAAATTCTATATGGATAAGCCCGGTTCCATCCTCCACAGGCTTGTTGACCTGACTGCCAGCACGAAAACACCTGTGGTTGCTGTGGTAGACGGCGGACGGCTTTATGATCCGTTGCGGGATGCGCTTACAGCTAAAGGTATCCCGGTTTTCTCTGTCTGTGACCAAGCCATTGCCGCGCTGTCCCTTTATGTCCAGGGCCGCTTGCGGGCAGATACCATAAGACTTGCCAAAGGAGTTGCGTAACATATGTCTGAGTCCCAAACCGTTTATCTGGACCGGTCACCGGTTGAATTGTACAAGATTATTAAATTTGAGAACCTGGCTGCAAGCGGCGGCGAGGCCAAGTATCTGATCGCTGAAGGTTTTGTGGCAGTTAACGGTGAGATCGAGACAAGAAAACGCAAAAAAATTTATCCGGGCGATACTATTGAAGTGCATGGTATCAGCCTGGATGTCCGGATGGGCGACTGAAAAAATGGTTTAGTTCTTTATTTTTTCATCAGCCGGTCCAAGGATGTTATCACAGCGTCCCTGTTCTTTTTTAATTTCATCCATTTGGGAAGATTCGTTAAAACAGAATACTTTCCGGCATCTTTGCCGCGTTCTCTTATTTGTGATGAAAAATAATTCTTAAGGTAGACAAGGTGTTCTAAATTATATGCCCAGATTTCATTCCCCTTAATATCATCAACATACCAAAGTGTTTCCCCGTTGAAAGGATCAATCGGCCTGCCGTTGAATACATCAATTTCCCATTGAACAGAGATCGTGTTTTTTTTATTGCATTTAGGACAAATAGCATCAGGGGTATTGAAGCTTGTTTTTGGAATAACCTCTTTAAAGATTTTCGCTTCGACCCATTTATGACCGCAATACCCGCATGGACGCCGTCCATATGCTTTTACTGGGCCTGCCCAGGTAAACTCCTTTTCAGTTTTTGTGTATGAGCACGTTTTACATATCAATCTTGTTTCAGTTGGCATCCAAGGAAGAAAGTACTTTGACTTGCCTTTTGATGTTGCATGCCCTTCACATTTTGGGCACTGGATATCAATGCCCTTTTGTATGAAATGATAGGGGGTGTACCAAGGTTCCTTAAACACACTATTTTTACTCGATGTCATTTAAAATACCTTTTCATGTGAACAACATCAGTGCCATCAGAGCGTTTATGGAAATCCATACTTACAGGAACGAAGTCAAGGGACAATAAAAGTCTTAACATCCTTATGTTATCAGCAAATACTGATACATCAACAGCCTTGAAATCAAGTGTCCTAGCCTGGTTAATTGTATACTCAATGAGTTTTGAACCTATGCCTTGTGATTTAAATTCCGGCCGCACACCTAATCCAAATAGTTCAAAGCCTTCAATCGGATTGATTTTGACTACAGCGATACCAGCAATGTCATCGTTTTGGTCTGCATAGCAAAAATAGTGACCACCTTGTTCCTTATGATTTTCTAACCAGAAGCGTACGATTGTTTGATCAAATGGCTTCATGGTAAAACTTAAGAACTTTAGATTGTCAGCGTGATTCCATATATCTAAAAAGGCTGGTAACAACTTGTCTTTGTCATCAGCACTCTTTTCAGGGATAAATTCTCGAATAAATCTTTTCATATAACATACGGGTTGGATTCAGTGGGCATGGCTGGTAATCTTCCTAATTATATCCTATACGCTTTTGTTGCTAATCGGTTCTTTAACCATCTCAAGATTGTGAGTATTGGACTTGGCCACAATAAACCCATGTTTTTCATAGATTTTTTGAGCAGGTGTGTCTTTCATGACCATGAGCTTTATAGGGAGTCCTAAATCCTCAGCTTTTGAGATCACGTGCTTTAAAACTGCACTTCCCACCCCTTTTTTTTGAAATTCCGGTTTTACTTGAATCTGATGTAGGGTGAAGTGTGTTTTGCAATCTAAGAACTTTACTACCCCAATCCTTTGATCTCCGCTATAGATGATTTTTGCTTCATCAATATGCTCAGCCGCACTTTTCAGTTGCTCTTCATCATCCCAGCCAATAGTTGGAGCAAAGAATGGCTTCATTGTCTTAACTCTCAATTCGAATATGAATTGCGTGTCGTCTAAAGTTGCAGGTTCAAGGTGAAAGTCAGCCATTTTATTTCCTTGTCTTTAGGTACGTGTATACGTATTTTATTTTAAATTTAATTCTGGTTTCGCTTGTAATAAATCACTAACTTCCTTTTTAGGCCACCATTTTGCCATATGTAAAGTTTGTAATTTTTCCAGCTTGTGTAATGGCTTTAAACTTTTATCCAAAACTCGTGTATTAGCAAGAGCCAAATATCTTAAATTAGATAATTTTGATATTGGTTTTAAAGAGTTTACACGTTGGGTGGTCCACATGCTTCCGTTTATTCCAAGGCCAGTTAAATTTTTTAGATTTGACAGCGCTGAGAAATCAGTGACTTTTTTTAAATTTTCAGTCTCAAGCCATAATAAACTCTGCGTATTTATTAGAGGGTCCAGTGACGCTAATTTGGTAGAACTGCCCAAACTAAGATATTGAATGTTTGACATTGCTACTGATTCGATGTGCTCTATACTTGTGTGCTTTAACCAAAGCCCCTGTAGGTTTGGCATAGAACAAATTGCGTCGAAAAGATCCTGACTAACCATTTGCGCAACCCACAGAACTTTAACACTATTCAATTTTGGAAGAATATCTGCCCATCCTGTGATTACTTTTCGAATTCTATAATCAGATAGGTCTCTTGAGTCGGGTGTTCCTGCCAAACACAATCTTGATTTAGAATACGATGAATCAAGGTTGAAAACAGCAGGTGGCGGAAAGCTCTCTTTGGGTCGATAGTACCAATAGCCTTGTAAAAAGTCTCTTTCTTTAGGTTGAAAATCCATTGTTTGTATACTTTTATCGCAACTCTCAAAATTGTTTTCCGATTGACCCCGGTGGACAAGGGTGCTCCATATACAAATACCGGCCCGTTTATTCTAAGAAGCGTCTGCTGAATTTTTTTTAAATCCGCCTGATGCCGCCTTCTTAAAACAAACGAGCCTAACTGCTCAAACAGTATTACCTTCATATTAGGATGCTACCAATAATTAATCTATAGTGTTAATGTCCGAGCTAATGGGCAGATTTATCATTGATAGTGAACTTGCCTGACTAATAATGTAAATTTGTCGTGTTCAGAGATAGAGTCAAAGGTTCCTTAGCAAATCGGTATGCTAAACAACAGTATAACAGCTCAACTGCCATACAAACATGGAGTAGAATCTTTTTTATTTTGATAATAACGTGCCTCGATAAGATTGTCCTCGGGGTCTCTGAAATAGATTGAGGTGCCTGTGCCGCGGGCACCCCAGCGTGGTGCTGGACCGTCTTCAATGGGTATATTCTTTGATTGCAACCGTTCGGATAGAGCCTGCCATGTTTGTTCGTCAACAGCGATGCAGAAATGGTTCAGGTTGCCAAATCCTTTTTGCTTACCAGAGTCTGTCTGCCATAGTTTTTGGGGAAACAGGTCAATGATTGTATCTTCATTTAAACGGACTGAAGGAAACGGCACCTTGCCTTTTTGATATTCCTCAATGCGTTCCGCTTGCATTCCCAATAGATTGGCGTAGAAATCGACCATCGTGTCAACATTTTCTGCATTGAGAACAATATGATCCATCTGGCATTTCATGGTTTTTCCTTTTTGAATGTCGAGCATATTGAAATTGGATTTTTTGTTTTCTGCAGGACAGACTCGGTAGGTCTGTCCTGCAGAATGAATTGGTATATGAATTATCCGGGAGAGTAAAAGGTGTAAAGCTCTTCAACGCCTTTGGCTACAGCTTCGGCAGATTCATCAAGATCCTTTTTCTCTTCCGGGGTCAGATCAAGCTCGATGATTTTTTCCACACCGTTTTTACCAAGAAGTACGGGAACGCCCAAGAAAACGTCGTTGTATCCGTATTCACCCCTCAGATATGCAGATACGGGCAGCATCCTTTTTTCATCTTTAACGATGGCCTCGACCATCCTGGCTACGGATGCACCGGGTGCGTAAAAGGCAGAACCCTGTTTGAGCAGGGAAACGATTTCCCCGCCGCCTGTACGGGTCCTGTCAATTAGCTTTTTGAGGGTGTCGGCGTCCAAAAGTTCCTCAACCGGTATGCCGGCTACACGTGTATACCGTGACAGGGGAACCATGCTGTCTCCGTGGCCTCCAAGCACCATGGCCATAACATCGCCTGGCCATACATGCAGGGCTTCAGCAATAAAATACCTGAACCGTGTGGAATCCAGAACTCCTGCCATACCCATGACCCGTTTCAGGGCAAAACCGGATTCTTTTAGAACAGTCATGGCAATGATATCCAGGGGGTTTGACACCACAATAACAATGGCATTGGGTGCATATTCCGCAATGGCCTGGGCCGCTGTTTTAGCGATATTCACATTGGTTTTCATCAGGTCCATGCGGTCCATGCCGGGTTTTCTTGGAATTCCTGCAGTGAGTACCACCACATCCGAATCTGCGATTTGTGAGTAATCGCTTGTTCCTGAAATATGGACCGAGTATTTTCTCATGGGGGCTGCATGGAGATAATCCATGGCTTTGGCTTCAGGAAGCCCTTCCACCACATCCACCATAACAATATCGGCAAGGTTTTTTTCCGCAATATAATAGACAGCTGTGGCGCCCACATGACCGGCACCAATAATAGATACCTTATTCATTTGTTTCCTCCTCCAGTGTCTTGCCGATAAGATCGGCGGATTTTTTCAGGATAGCCTCTTCTTCAGGTGTCAGGGTCGGTGTAATTGTTTTTCTGATGCCGGTTCTGCCTAAAATTACCGGCAGTGAGATTGCCACATCATTGATGCCAAACTGTCCGCTTAGCATATGACAAACGGAAAATAGACGCCCGGGATTCATGACAATTGCCTCTGCCAGTTCCGCTGTTACGGCAGACGGTCCGTAATATGAAGATGCCCTGCCTGCCAGTTCAACAATCAGATGGCCGGCATTCTTGGTTTGGTCGAACAACTCTTTTATTTTTTCCTTGGACAAAAAGTTGTCTATGGACATACCTGACACACAGCAGCAGGATTCAAGAAGAATCATGTCGTCTGTATGGCGGCCAACAGCCTGGGCTGTCACATTTTCCATGGATACTTTTAATTCTTTTGCGATGAGATATCTCAACCGTGTGGCGTCAAGTGCGCCGCCCAGTCCAAAAATCTGATTTCGCGGCAGGCTTGAGTTTCTTGCAAACACAGTGGTTAAAAGGTCCACAGGTTCTGAAACAATAATCACAATAGTTTGCGGCGATGTGATTCGCTTAGCATAGGATTCAATGATCTCTTTATTTTCTTTGAACAACAGGTCTCGTTTCATGCCGGGCTTTCTGACAGCGCCGGCAGTTATAATGACGATATCCGCACCAAGCACTTTTTCCGGGTTATCCGTTCCCTGAATGGATGTTCTATACCCCCTGATGGGGGCGGCTTCCATCATATCCAGGGCTTTGCCCTTTGCCAATCCCTCTCGGGTGTCGTAAAGCATCACATGGTCAACGCCTTTTTCCGCAAGAAAAAAGGCAGTATTCGCTCCCACGTTCCCACTGCCGATGATACCTATCATATGCTCCTCCCCAAGTAATGGTGTTGTTAAATAAAAAAAGAAATCTGAACCTGGTTGGAAATGAGTTCAATGAAAAAATAATTACAGTCCAAAAAACTAAAATGTAACTTTAGTTTATGTCTGTCACAGGGGCAAAGGTAAAGTGAAAAATCAATTAGTAAAACAATGAGTCATTTCCAATGACCGGTATTATACATAGGTTATGTCATAAATAAAACAGTTAGAGCAATTCCCTTTGCCGCCGGAGTATAGGGTTGTTCAGTAACAGACTGCAATTGTTCGTTCATTAATCATTTTAAACCCTATAGTTCAGGAATTATTACTTAGTTTCAAAGATAATACCCCTGCACCAAAATACAATAGGGCCGCAATTGTAAGTACCAATTTAAATCCCATAATGACGGCAATAATTACCGCACAAAGAATACTTATCACCGAGAAAAATCCATTTATTCCCCAGGCCCAAGGGATTGAGGCATCCATTGATTTTTTTACAAGATCAAGGCCTGCCGGAAAAGGGATACCCATGAAAAACCCTAAAGGTGCTATCAAAAGGGCCACAAACATAAATCTTGGTCCAAGGTCAAGGTGGATGAATTCTAAAAGAATCTCGTCCAATACCAGCATGTAGATAATGGATATAGAAGCGATAATCACAGTACAAATTAGAATTCTTTTTTCAGGTGTAAAAAGCCTGTCTGAAAAATAACTGCCTATGCCGCTGAAAAATAATATAAGCGCAATAACAACAGATAGAGCGTATACAGGCTGGCCAAGGAATAAAATCATTTTTTGAATCAAAGGCATTTCAATGAAAAAAAAGCCTGCACCAATACATGAAAAATAAAGCAAAACAATGGTGTTCTTTTTAGGAAAAGGATTTTCGAAGAATAATAGTGGGCCGAAAATAAAAATACTGCTGATTGCAAGGACAGGAAAAAGAATGACAAGCAGCAATAGGTATCCCCATTCTGTTACCGGGATCTGGGACAGGCCAAAGGTCCTGATCAGTTTGAGCACAGCAGGCTTGAAATCATTATAAAAATAAGGCCTGTTGTCAGTTGCAGACCGGATATCAAACAGGTAGTTGTCAATATAAGATTGGGCGTTTGGTCCTAAAAGCATTTTCATACCGTGATAATAAACAGGGGTTTCAAGACGGATATAAGTATTGGCCTCCTTTTCTGTGATTCCAGGGTAATATACCATGTCAAACCTCCTGGATTCTGCAAAGGCAAGGGTCTTGGCAACCTGGCTTTCGGACACGCTGTTTTTGAAGACTACAAGGGTGAGGGTTTGAAGGGAACGGATGGCAATTAAATGATGTCCAGGCGACTCTATATCCATTTGTTTTAAGGCCGTTATCACCATATTAAACAGCTTTAAGTTGCCCCTGGCAGGCGTAACCACCCACCTGGTCAATGCAAGCATGCCGTTGTCTGTGAGTTTAGAAAAAAGGTCTTTAATTGATTCAACCGTGTAAAGATAGGTTTCGTTAAGGCCATGGACTCCTGAGGCAGTCGTATTGAATCCGTCTATCATGGAAAGATCAATGAGATCATATTTGTTTGTTGTGCGCCTGATAAAGTTTCGGGCTTCATTATTGATGATCGTTGTTTTAGGTTCGGTGTAGATGTTGCCTGAAAACCTATCCAAATTCTTTTTCATGATATCAATGAGGTTTTGGTTCACCTCAAGTGCATCAATGTGATCTATGCCTGCCAGTTTGGCTTTAAGCAAAGATGTTCCCCCGCCCGCTCCAACAATAAGGGCATGTGCGTTCTCAGGGTTGATTAAGTCAAATGGCAGATAAGAGGTTAGGTATTGCAGGTATCTGATCTCATCTGATTCCCCATTGAACGGTGTCACCGGACTTGCCCCTTCACCATTTAAAAAAAAGAGTTTTTGGACCGGCACCTGGAAAGGGGAAACAAGGCTTAATCCTGCTGTGGACCTAAGTCCTTTTGCTTCAACAACCTGCAGGACACCCAAAGGAGAATACGCTTCATGGAGAATTTTTGATTCTGGAAGGGCTAATGCGCCTGAGATGGATTTGTATTGAGAAACCTTTTTAAAATCAAAGAATTTAAGAGATGAAACCGTGATTCCAATTGTCAGCAAAAGAACAAATACCGTGCCTGCCTTCATTGGGTTCGATTCTTTGTGTGCAAGAAGACATGCCGGGATAAGTGAAATCATGATGATGATCATCATGATATGACTTGGGTGGAAAAAGAAAGCGGCCAGGAGCACAAAAATCACCCCGGCAGCTGATCCAAGAAGATTTGAAAAGTAGGCAAAAGATATCTTGTATCGCAGCAACGCCATACAGATCATGCCTGCCCCAATGAAAAACACAATCCCCATGATCGAGAAATAAAGAAAGAGATGAAAAATCTGGTTGAGATTAAAACTTATCTCATAGGGATTGAAATCAAGCTGTGATGAAAAAGTAAACCCGACTGAAATGGCCATGGGAAATAGCAAGGCAGAGCCATAAAAAAATCGTGAAAAATGGCGCTCAACTTTTTTTTGGATGACACTGAGAATGGCACCGCTTGAGCCGAATCCTAAAAGTGCCATGGTGATAATCAGCGCAGAAAGATTGTGCCACTGGGTATAAGCGTATACTCGCATATAGTTGATCTCATATGCGAGTATTGAAAAGGAGGTTATAAAAACAACAAGATTAATAATGGCAGGAGCAGGTGTTCTCACTTTATTACCTATCTCTTACCAGGGGAACGAATCTTACTGAGCCAATAATTGTTGTGGTCAGGCTATTGTCCTTTCCTTTTTCAATAAGCACCAAATGCTGAACCTTGAACGGGGGACCTACTGGGATGCACATCCGTCCGCCCGGCTTAAGCTGTTTGATCAAGGGCGGCGGTACAAATTCCGATGCGCAGGTCACTACAATGGCATCAAAGGGGCCATGCTCTTCCCATCCGTTATACCCGTCTTTGTGTATGGTTTTTACATTATCGTATCCAAGCTTTTTTAATACTTGTCCTGAGCGGTCATGCAAAGGTTTGACAATCTCAATAGAAAAGACTTCCTTTGCAATTTTAGCCAGTACAGCAGCCTGGTACCCGGAGCCTGTCCCAACTTCAAGAGCCCTGGTATTAGCATCCGGTTTTAAGAGCTCAGTCATTAATGCCACGATATAGGGTTGGGAAATCGTCTGGCCGTATCCAATGGGCAGGGGCCGGTCTTCATATGCATGTCTTTTGTCTATATCCGGGACAAACTCATGGCGGGGAACAGCCTTCATGGCATTAAGCACATTGACATCATCAATACCCCGCAACCGAATCTGGTATTCAACCATGTTCTTTCGGGCAGCAGTGTAACGATCGTCTTCCTTATTCTCGGCACAGGCTACTCCACCTAGAAACAGGTAGATTGAAAAACATAAGAATATGAATGTTTTACTCTGCTTCATTCTCTATCCGGTTAATTGTAAAATACAGTCCTGGCCAAAGGCTTTGGAAAACGTTACTCCAATTTCCGGCAATACTTCATGGGCACCCTTGACCAAAAAGCCGCCTGGTTTCAATTGGCGTACAATAAACTTAAATACAGTCGACCTTTCCTTTTCTCCAAGATAAGTCAGAATATTGTTTCTTAAAAAAATCAAATCAAACTGCTGTTCCGGTAGAGTGTGACAAAGATCAATCTGTTTCCAGTGAATATCCTTTTTTAAAATGGGTTTAACGCTAAATTGTTTTTTACGGACATCGAAGAAAGTATATCTGTCAAGCTCACTTACCTCTTTAACACTTGTTTTTCCGTATGTCCCTTTTAAGGCTGCAGCAAGATAGTCAGGATTGATATCCGAAGCCAGAAGATTAAGACATGGCCTTTTTAACCCAAGGGCCTTTGCCTTTTCCCATAAAATTTTTAATGAATAAGGTTCTTCCCCCCTGGCGCAGCCCGCAGACCAGGCATAAACTGTGTCTTGTCCGGTTTGAACGAAGAAGGGAAGCATATCTGCACTGATGGTTTTCCACACCATCCGGTCCCTGAAAAAGCGGCTGATGGACACCGTTAGTATGAGGCGGCATTCATGACAGAGTTCAGGGCGATTTGAGATTTTGTTAAGATAGGCCTTAACTGTCGGACACTGAAGCTTTTGCATATGCCGGACAAGTCTTTTTTTAACGCCCTTTCTGACCTTTTTATAGCCCTTGAAGGAAAGATGAAAATAATCAAGTATGGAGTTGAACTGCCGGTCATCCATGCCTCATCCCCAAAGAAAAATATGCCACAGTTTTATAGATCAGAAATTTAAACCCAATCGTACCATTGAACCGGCAAAAGATCTATTAAGACATGTTATTACAACAAGGCGAGCACCCCATTTAAAATTGAAGCCATCTCCTATTGGCACAGAGGCTTGTTTGTTCTAAGAAGACGGCATCAGGCGAATTTTTGGAAAAAATTCGGCAGCCGCTTCTTAGAATAAACGAGCCGGTATATGTATAGGGGGTATGGCCTATGAATAATAAGGCTTTGAGCGCTACTTTGCCGGAGGTGCAGTTGAATCTCTTACAACCAAATGGATATCCATCATTTCCTGGATAGATTTGGAACTCTCTTCCCGGGTCTGTTCCAAAAGGATCTGGGTGGCCCGTTTGCCCATCTCATAGGCAGGTTGGTAAATGGTGGTGAGCCGCGGATAAACAT
>JAKSAU010000993.1 GCA_022361535.1 Desulfobacterales bacterium | reverse complement strand
CTGGGCATCACCCAGAAATTCGGCATGATCATCGGTACCGTACTGACCCTGATCATCTCTCTGACCGGACTCCATTTCCACATTATGGCCGCCAGCAACAGCCGAACCGAATCCGACCTGGCCGCCAGCGCTCATATCCAGGGACTGGTACTTCAGATGGATGCCGGCCTGGAACGGGCACGCCGGCTCAAAAAGGAATTTTCTCTCAAATATGCCGGTTATGACAGGTTTGACCCGGACGACGATTTTGCCAGGCAAATCCATGCCCAACTGCTTAAAGTGTCTGAGTTGAGTGACCAGCTCCGGTCCCTTATTGATCAATCAAACGTCAGTGAGGCACTTCAGGAAAGCCATATCAATCTGAACCTCTATTTTTCCATGGCTGTCCGCTGCCGGTCGGTATTTACGGAAATGGTGGAACTGGTCCGGCAGCAGACCCGCTCGGAAACCGGCCTTTTGTTCCGGTTTTTGGAAATAGAGCGGAACCTGTCCGTTCTGATAGGCCAAACCGGGAATCCGGTCCTGATATCTCTTTTCCAGGACTGCCGTCTTCATGCCAAGGATTACATCGTTACCCGTCAGCGACCTGCCATGCAGTCCGTCATGAATGCCGCCTTTTTCCTCCGGAAAGCCGTGGCAGACAGCAGTGCAATTTCTGATCCGCTAAAAACCCGGATCAAGAGCCTGTTGACCGACCACCGGGATATCGCAAAGAAAATCCCTTCGCTTGACAGCCGGATTCGAAGCAAATCCAACGAGTTTGACCTGAATACAGACACACTGGAATCCGTTTCCGCCGACCTTATCCGGCTGGTGAACCTGGAGATCGAGGCCACCCGGGCCAAAAGCCGCAGAACCGTCACCCTTCTGGGACGGATACTGGTTCTGTCCGCCCTGGGCGGCATTCTGCTGGTGGGCCTGCTTGCCCTTGTCATCCATCACACCATTACCCGCCACATCCAGGGCCTGACACTTGCCGCATCCCGCCTCCAGGAGGGAGACCTGGATGTCCGGGCCCATCTGGAGTCCAACGATGAACTGGGACAGCTTTCCAAAGGTTTCAACCGGATGGCGGACCAGTTGAGGCACCTGATCTCGGACCTGGAAACCCAGGTGTTGAAGCGGACCCAGGACCTGGAGGCGAGCAACCTTTCCCTGCAGAGGGAAATCGAGGAAAAGGAAAAACTGGCCCTGGATCTGCGCCAGGCTCATAAGATGGAGGCCGTGGGAACCCTGTCCGGCGGCATTG
>JAKSAU010001122.1 GCA_022361535.1 Desulfobacterales bacterium | reverse complement strand
ATTTTTGACACCAGAAATCGCACGAAGGCGGCCTGAAGCCGGGATGTATAAAATGTGAAATTATTTTTGAGTGAGCCCTGAGAAGCGCCGGGTGCAATCCCATAATTTAGATTGGATTCACACCTTTCATCAATGAATTACTGTGGTAATCGACAAATAGCTGGTGCAATGTTTTCAAACGATTCTTAACGAGATTTTCCCATCGTCCATAAAGCAATTGAGCCCTGAGATAGATCATATCGTTGGCAAACTCTAGTTTCCAGAAAGACCCGGGGGCTTTTAATCTGAGATTAATCACCCGGCGAATAGCACTTTCTATCGCCCCGGATCCAGTAGGGATGCGTCGATTTTTAAAATACTGATACTGCATCCGGCCCTTATTTCGCAAGAAGTAGGATTTTAACTTTTTCACCGCTTTGCTGGAAGTTCTCAATTTGAACTCCTCTTTAATGAATTCGATAAGCTCATCTATCGAAACTGAATACAACAGATCTTTGACATCATTAAAGCATACATCAGAATCCTTGCGCTTTTTCTTGGGGATGGACTCAAATATCTTCTTCAAATTTTGTTTTGCATGCGTCCAATCGATTACTTCAACAATTTTGCTCGGGTCGACACCGACTTTCTGTAACAGCGCTGGTATCCTGTCCCATATCCAAGGCGCCCCATCGGCGCATAGGGTCACTTGGCAGCAAGTATGTATTTTCAGCCGAATCAGATACTGCTCAAGCAGTCGAAGAAATTCCGGTAGCTTGCCTGTGGTTCCATCCACAATGGGCGGATAGCCCTTGAGGGGCTCGCCATTTTCATCCAGCACCACGATCTGAAGCAATTTAGGCTCGATCCAGTCCGTATGGTAACCACCGCGTTTTCGGCCCTCGGGAATACGCCCGCGTTTATTTTTGCGTTGCCGAAGGCGACCACCATCAACCAGAATCATAACCCGACGCCCTTCTAACTTATCATGGTGTTCATTAATGAGGCGCTCAACCCGCTGATCAGTAGCGCCGGGGGCAAATTTAACAATCAACGCCCTGAGTAATTTCGGACACATCTGGATACCTTCATTCTTAAGAATTTTCGATGCAACCTCAAAGGATGGTGCAATAAGGGCCAGTTGTATCGCACGCAAGGCAAGGCTTCCACAGGTCTTGCCAATAAAGCCCAACAGCTCCAAAGCCAGATGGCAACCTCGATTCTGTGGCCCTTTTTTCTTGCGCCCCCTACGAGGTCTGGCCTTGATGAAAAAAGGACTGCGGACGCGGCATCGGGTGCCAGTTGGTAGCGTGACAGTAATGGTCTGATAGCTGACTAACCGCATGGCATGACGGCCGGCAATCAGACGGAGTGTGTTTAAAAAAACCTTGTTGTCCAGTATCAATGTCAAAACGGACTGCCATATGGCGTCCGTTATTTGTTTACATGTTTCCGTAATAATGGCTTCGGCCTTACATATGTCCACTAAACACAGGGTTTTTTCATGGCAGCTAACGATGGTGCTTTCCATGGTTTTAATCAAATCTTGCACGGATGAATCTGTCGAGGTATGTGTCAGGTCAGTTATGGCGTTCATTTTTTCATTTCTGTTTATGCGTTATTGGTTTTGGACGATCATAACGCTTCTAAAACAAATGGAATATGAATGCCATAGCT
>JAKSAU010000450.1 GCA_022361535.1 Desulfobacterales bacterium | reverse complement strand
TGATGTTGACCGAAAATTTGTCAGGTTCATGAATGCCCTGAAACGTGAGGCAGAAAGCCGGGAGGCGACAATAGATCATTTTACCGACTACATTTTTATCGGCCGCTGCCTGGAACGAATCGGTGACCACATCACCAATATTGCCGAGGACATCTACTATACAAAAACAGGGGACACCTATTTATCCCATTTTAATTAGTTTATATTGCGCTTCTCAAAAATATATTCCTTTATAATGCGGGTAGATTAATTATCGGCAGTATCCTCAAAAGAAGGTATTGCCATTTGAGCATTTAGACTCGTTAGTTCTAAGAAGACGGCATCAGACGGATTTTTGAAAAAAATTCGGCAGCCGCTTCTTAGAACTAATGAGCCGGTTTTTGTTATATGGAATACCCTTGTTCACCAGGGCAATCGGAAATTTATTTTGAGACTTGCTACAACTATTTCATTTGGAAAGCTATTTATTGTTGCATTTTCTAAAGCAACATGAATATTCTCGATCATTACCTGAACATGTTGCGTTCTATCTGTTTCACATGGTTTGCCAGTGGCCCGTTGAAAGTGCACTTTCAGCATTGGACTCAATCGATATGTGAATTGACACGAAATAACATGCGAGCTAATCACCTCTTTAAGGCTGACGATTTGGACCTGATTTTGTCTTATTTCATAAAGACGATAGGAGGTCTCTTTGTTTTTCTCATACTTTGCTTTCCTGTATCGTCTTTTGCTTCAAACCACCTGATGCTTCTGCCTGATTCCCAGAAAATCAATCTGGGTCCTTTTATGGAGATATTAGAAGATGAAAAAGGAACTCTAACCATACATGATGTGACGTCACCGAAATTTTCCAAAGCCTTCATTGAGAACCCTTCATCCTCCATAAACCTTGGATCAACCCAAAGCGTATATTGGTTTAAATGCACAATTGAAACATCCGAAATGAAATCAATCGATCAATGGGTTGACGAAAAGTTAAACAGTGACGATTGGATTCTTTATTTAGGCAAACATTTAGATTATTACGATACAATCCAAATCTTTTGGCAGGAGACAACTTCACACACCCCGGATAAAATCAACAGGTGGCAAACCCTTGAACTTGGCATGCACAATGCTGTTAAAACAGGGAAGCGGGATCCTTTAGCCGTAAAAGTAACCGTGCCGCAGGGTCGCTCTGAACACTTTACCCTTTATTTAAGAATTAAAACATCTTTTGGACTTTTTATAGACCCGGCACTGTATTCTCCAACGGCGTTCCATTTATTTTCTAAAAAACTGAGCCTTTTTTATGGATTCTACTACGGTATTGCACTGTCATTAAT
>JAKSAU010000198.1 GCA_022361535.1 Desulfobacterales bacterium | reverse complement strand
TGTTGATGATGCAGGTTGAACAGACGGCGGGCGGGCGTCGAGGAGGCGAGACTGTTGTTCAAGAGGTCTTTGCTGGAGCCGGGGCTGGTCTGCTTGCCTACGATTCGGATGCGTTGATTCAGTTTAATACCTTTAGTGATAATGCTTGCGGTATGGGTGGTGCGATGTTCCTCGTCGAAGATCGTTGTGAAGTCTCTCATAATACGATTATTAGGAATGAAGTCGTGGGTGAAGGCGGTGCTATCTGTATGATAGGAAGTCGAGCTCATGCGCATAACAATGTGATAGCTAATAACCTTGCTGGATCACGGGGGGGTGGTGTTTTTATTTCTCGCGGTGGACAGCTCCACCATAATACTATTATAAATAACGAAGCATCTTTTGAGGGGGGGGGGAATCTCTATGCCTACTCGCTCCGCTGGTTAACGAACGATCCGTTTCCGCCGACGGTGATTACCCATAATATTTTAGCTGGAGCAACGGATGGTTACGGTGCCTATCTCAATATTGCTGCAGAGGGGGACCGTTTTGCCTATAACAATGTCTTTGGTAACGAACCGGAGAATTATACCGGTCATTTCGATTGGACGGGTTATGAGAATAACGTGTCGATCAAACCAGGTTTTGTAGATGCAGCAGTGGGTGATTACCATTTACTGGCAACATCCCCCTGTATCGATGCCGGCGAAGCGACGGCAGCTGTTTTATATGATATCGATGGAAAGGCGCGTCGTGTTGGCGAGGCAGTCGATATTGGGGCGGATGAGTTTGCCGGTAACCGTAATATTGCGAAAGCCGGTTGGGATCAATCCTTGAGTCGCACCGGTTCTGTTACCTTGGACGGGAGTGCAAGCTTCTTTGAAGATCCGAACGGTACCCAACTGTTCAAGTGGACGCAAATTGCCGGTCCGAATGCTGTATTGGCCGATGCCAATGCGTCTACAACGTCCTTTATGGCAGACTTAGAAGGGGATTACTATTTCGATCTGGTTGTGAGTGACGGCGTGGTGGATAGTCGCCCCGATACGGTTTGGATTCGGGTTAAGAATCATACACCTGTAGCCAATGCTGGATCGTTGCAGTCGGGTACGGAATACCCGGTAACGATTACCTTAGATGGTTCAGCATCCGTCGATCTCGATGGCGATGTTTTGTCCTATCTTTGGACGCAGATGGGTGACTCGAGTGTAACTATAATCGATGCCAATCAGCCCCAGGCTTATGCTTATATTGAAGAACCGGGGCGTTACTCCTTTGGCTTAAGGGTTGCGGATGGACTCGCTAAGAGTGAGTGGGAGACCGTTGATGTGGTTGTGGGGAATACGGCGCCAGTGGCT
>JAKSAU010000700.1 GCA_022361535.1 Desulfobacterales bacterium | reverse complement strand
AGGCCTCAATCGACATTATCACGGCAGAAATTATTAAAGAGGGTCTTCCTCTTGAAGATATCGAATCGATTCGGAAAGGAGTGCAATCCCACGAACAGATGGGCGATCTGGCAGCCAAAGATGAGGACTATGAGTTCTTAATCAAAAAGACGTTTCCTGATCTGATCTACCTGAAATGCTGGGGTGAGCAGCAGATGCAGGACAAATACGGACCCAACCTGACCTATATTAATCGACTGTTCTACTCGTTTCTGATCGATAATGAAGGCAAAACAGCTGAAGAAGCCAATGCGGATATAGCCAACCGGGCCACAGAAATCGATTTAGTTGTGGATGATCTGATCAAGCCGCTAAACATCAAACCTCAGCATGTACCCATGACATCTACAACCTTTCAGATCGATATCCAGGGCAGAATTGATCGGGCTGCAGGCAGCATAGAAGAGGTAGAAGAAAGAATAAGAGACGCTCTGCTGGACACTTATGGGCAATACAAATTCAGGGTACTCAGTATCGACAGCTCAGACATTTACGATTTTTTGATCAGTCTGGAATATTTCAAAGACCATATGAGCCCCAAGAAACGGATCATGAAACCGTTTTTCAAGGTAAATCTCACCGGTACCAGACTCAAAGCTGATTTTTACAATGATTATATCTATCTGGATGAGAACGGCGTGACCTTTGGTGATGATAGCGGTGGGACCTCGCTGGATTATGTATCGGAGATTCCGCATGTCTGATCTGACCAATCGCTTGCCACCGGCGATTCTGGAATACGATCGCTGGCGAGATCTGTTTGAGGTAATCGACGCTTACTGGGAAGAACACGTTTCCAGCAGTACCAGGCGGCTAAAGAATCTTTTGTCAGTTTTTACAGCTGATAAACCGGATCTGGACAAAATGCTGGCGGAGCTGACGTCTTATTTTGACGAAGCATCAGACGAACTCTCCAAACCGCTATCCATTTTCTGGAAAAAGGCTGAGATCCGCAATAAAAACCGGGAACAGGCCATTGATGCACTGCTACAAAGAATTAAGATCGTCACTAAGGAAATAAAATTCCAAAGAATGTGGGCACCCCTGGATACGGTCACTCACCCTTATGGCAGTTCGTTTTTTACGGAGCAGCAACTACTGGACATGGGGGCAAATTTTAACGACTATTTTCTGACCTCTCACGTCACTCTTGATATCAGTAAAGCAGATTATGCAAAACATGGATGGAGCGAGGAGCAAACTCGTTCGGTGTTGGAACGCTATTTCAAGGAAAACGTCCGCCCGACCCATATCGTCTTCGACGGACTTAATTTTTTCATCCATTCGGTCACGAATATTAATTTGAATATCGGCACGCAAACGAACTCGATCAGCGTTTGCAAAGATATCTCGACTTAGTTTTTAACCACAGAGACACAGAGAACACAGAGGTTTTAAATGGGATTTTCTAATTGTTTAAGTTCGATTCTTCGTGAGCTTCGTGTCTTCGTGGTGAAAATGAAAGGCATTTGGAATTGACAAATAATAGTAGGTGAGCAAAAATCCCGACCTGGATCGAATACACACTTAAAAAAAACTCTGTGACCTCCTTGTCTCTGTGGTTAGAAAAAGACCAGTTTGAATAAAAAGTAGAATATTACTAATGCTGCACAGATTAACTGATAATGGCGCAAACTAAAACTTATTAACTCTGTGCTCTTCGTGTCTCTGTGGTTAATTTATTTTGGAACAATACATGGCAATAGGCGACTATCAATTAAGCATCAGGACTTATGTAGCGGATAACATCATCAACGAATGTCTGGGTCCACCGCCGACGTCCCTGCCGGAATTAAAATACTACGTTCCGGCTTTCGATCCTGCGGTGCTGATTTACGACGGAGACAAACTGGCTGGTGTGACAGCTCCCGTGGCAACCACCGACACCATCGCAAACCAGTTGGAATATGATGACAATGGAACTCCCACTCCCTTCGTTGGAAACCTTAAACCGGGGCATGTCACCCGCATGCCATTTGACGGTGTCAATCCGCCAAGGTTGAAGATCAGAATCACCAAGGATATCGATAAAGACAACATTGGCGGACAGGCCAATGTGTTTTACATCTGCGATGAAAACATGAAAATATGGGTGGTGATTCATGTCTCACCTCATGTGTTTGCCGAAGGACAGAAATGGGAAATTGTCACCGATCTGGTCGTCTCCGATGCTTCTTTGATCACCTCATTCGCTGAAGACCCCAATCTTTTTGAATACAAAACCGCTTCTGAAATTCTCTTGCCAGGAGTTATTCTTGGCAACAGTACGGACTTGTCCAACGGCAAAGCAACCCACACCATAACCGATTTCCAGGATGTGGGCCTGACTCTCGAAAACAAACGGATCATTTTTCTCAAAGATGTAAATGCTTTGACGGCACCTGTAGCCAAGTCCGGTGGCAACATGGATTTCTCCATGGAAACTCCCGAAGCGATTCTACCGTTGGGCAACCATACCTTGACCCTAAATGGCGATAATATCCGCGGACAATTGCGTGTATCCGGTTTGGTAAACAATGGCTTGGTATTAAACGGATCCGATCTGTTCCTGAACATCGTTTCAGACAATGATGACGGATTGGACCTTAGCAATGCCCATGGTTTTGTGGTGCATAACGGGAAAGTGATTTCGACATCTGCTGAATTCACAGGTAATGTCACAGTTCCAACTGCAACTGACGGAGACGCCTCTAACAAGATCGCCAATACAGAATTCGTTAAAAAGCAGCTGGCTTATTATGACGTGATGCGGCTCAAGGGAGCCATTGATGCGTCGACCAATCCCAATTACCCAGCAGCCAACGCTGGCGACTTTTATGTGATTTCTGCGGCTGGTAAAATTGGCGGATTATCCGGCTCTAATGTTGAAGTCCAGGATACCATGCTCTGCATTGCCGATGATGTTGCTGAAGGCGATCACGCAACAGTCGGTACTAACTGGATTCTGGGCCAGGTCAATACGGACATGGACTTAGAAGGAGCGATTCGCGACCATCTGGCAGAAAAAGACATTGTTCGCTTAAAAGGTACCATCGATGCTGCACCTTTTCCCAGCTACCCAGCAGCCGATGCCGGGGATATGTACGTTATCGATAACCCCGGAAGAATCGGAGGCGCTTCAGGTCCTTTTGTTGAGAAAAACGACACTATCATGTGTCTGACTGACGGGTCAGCGACAGGCGATCATGCTGCTGTCGGGACAGACTGGATGATCGGCCAAGTCAACACCGACCTGGACCTGGGAACGGCTTTTGCCGGATTTCTGAAGATTAATAAAGTAGCCCACGGTTGGACAGAAGCCGATGTCGGGAAAATGGTAATCAAGGAAGTCGGCGGTGGCGAAGGAGCCTTTCTGGCAGCCAATGCCGATAATCCTAGTACCGCTGAAGTTGTAGGACATATCAGCAAAATCGATTCCCCCGACCAGTTCACCATCAACCGTATTGGTCATCTATTCAGATCCACCACCGAATGGGATGCCCTCTGCGGCACAACAGGCGGCCTAACCGAAGGCGATGTCTACTTTATGAATACCTCGGGCGGTACATTTTACACCAAGGACACCAGTCATTTTGAATCCGGTAATGTTGACATGCCGGCATTCATCGCTCTCAGTGCTACCGATGCCTGGTTTTACGGATACAGGGGAGCTGAAATTGGTGGAGGTATCTCTAAAGGAACACATTTTACAGCCGCCAACTTCACCAATAATGTATTCACCTTTGCCCATGGGTTAAGCAGCAGGTACCCCAACCTGATCGTGTTCGATGCCGATGGACAGGAAGTGGAAAGTATCGTCCGACGCCCCACCCCAGAGAACGAAACAGAATCCCAGGACATCACCTTTTCCAACGAGTTGCTTGCCGTCATGGGCAGCGAAACCTGGTACCTGCGATTCGGCAAAGAAGGCGAAGACGCCACCGTCAACATCAGCTCCGCCGACCCCAAACCCCTAGCCACCACCGCCGACCCCGGCAACACCGGCGAATACGCCGACGGCGGGCATGTGCATCCTTATCTTTATACGATTGTAAGAGACGAACAACCAAATGGGACGAACGCAGGTCAAGGTGTTGCCAATACTTGGAATGTGAGAGTTTTGAATACACTGAAAACAAATATCCCTGGTGTTAGTCTTAACGCAAACCTACTAACTCTCCCTGCAGGGACTTACCTTGTCGAAGGGGCGGTTCCGGGATGTGTGTGTAATAAACAACAAGCAAGATTATATAACATTACAGACGCTAAGGAGGAAGCAAGAAGCTCATCTGGTTGGATGTCTGATGGTAATGAGAATTCAAATGTACTTTTTCTGGATGAAATAATCCTGACAGGAACAAAGCAACTCCGGGTAGAACATTATATCACTCGGGCAAGTTATGCTTGGACACTAGGATACCCTTCCTCAACTGGCAAAGAAATATACACCCAGCTCAAATTCATCAAATTAGGATAACAATGTCACAAAACAAAAGTGAAGGAAAACAAATAGTCGGGCAATTGACTCCAACAGGAAGGATGCCGATGTTAAAACAGTATCTGGGAGATGGTACGGATTTTAATGTTACAGGTACGGATTGGACAACCATAAGAGCTGTAGCCATACCTTATCAAACCATTGATGGTGCATGGAGGTTGAAGTTTAATATTGCGGGAAGTCAAACACCAGCAGCAGCTACTTTGTATTTAACACTTTCTGGGACTACGTTTAAAGATGTTTCAAATTATGAACAAGCAATTTTGGTAACTGATAATACCCCAAATCATATATTTGCAGGTTTCACTAACCCTGGAGCGTCTACGATAAAGGTGGAATCAGACGGTACTGTGGAATCACAGTGGCGGATCTCAGGAGACGTAGAACTTGAATCAAAACCAACATGGGTAGATTAAGGAGACACAATGCCATCATCGTTAAAACGAGTCACAGCGGCAGTGTTGAAAATCGGAAAAAACGATCCCCTGCCTAATGCTCCAATAGCAAACCCAGGAAACTCCGGAGAAGTCTCTGACGCCAGTCATGTGCATAGAACACCAAGGTTTAGCGAATCATTTTGGCATACATCTATTAGTTATGGATCTGTCAATACTAAAATTGTTAAATATTCCAATGAAGTTATTCCCTGTAATAATGAGGTTGTGACAATAGTTAATAATGCAACCGATGGTTTTTCAAGTACGGCAAATATGAAATGTAAAGTACATTTTATATTCAATGCAGTGTTCAATCCTGCATCACATTTTGGAATTAGTAAAAATTCTTCACAACTAACTACAGATATCCCTGAAGTTGGTCTAGACGATGTTATGGCTTATTGCACTACTTCTGATGCAGGACACGGAGCGCAAGCCGTTTTTTATGGAATTTTAGAGGCGGGAGATGTGCTACGACCTCATGCTTGCGGAAGCAATTTTGCGTACACAGGAATTCACAACTCCGTGTATGTTTTAGCGGAAGAAATTCTATAACATATTTTAATAACTTCGTGTCCTCCTTGTCT
>JAKSAU010000023.1 GCA_022361535.1 Desulfobacterales bacterium | reverse complement strand
GTGGATTTAGATATTCTGGATGGCGGGCAAATGAATGCATATGGGCTTGGCGGTTCAATTATGCTTGACTATGAGGATTACAATGACAATCGCGAAATCGATATAGAACTTCGCTATACTCATATCCATTTGGAAAGCTTTTCAGGTACTTCAGACGGTTTAAAAGGCAGATCAGAGAACAATTCCTTGAGCTTGTGGGCACGATGGCGGGCACCTACGAAAGTCATATTGCTGAAAAGGCCATTACGATATGTCCTGGAAACTTCGATCACAGGTTTTTACGGGCCTCAGCGGGGAGCACTTGGTTTTGACCATCTTGGTTCGATCGGTGCAGGTTTCGAACTTGATTCTAGCGCTTACCTTAAAAGGATATCACGTGTCCGTTTGGTTGCCCGGTATCTTTTGGGTGATTCTGTGACCGGTTACTCTGTCGGACTCGCCGTTAGTTTTTGATCTTGTCTTTGTTGTTTTTTCCTGATGCCTGAGGTATGAATTGATATGGGCTGTTATTGATTCCCGATTTCATTTTTCTTTTGAATCTTATCGTACAGTTTTCTTCCATCCCTTTTAACACGTTGCGATATCCATCATCCATTTTAGCATCTCGCAGTCCGTTCAACTCTTCATCATTCATATCTTAAGGAGATTTCAATGGAGTCTTTAAGCGTTAATCCTAACCTCACACTGCCATTTTTTATATTCATTGCAAGAATCCTTGATGTATCCATGGGAACAATACGCATCATACTTATCTCAAAAAACAGAAGGTGCTCTGCAGCAGTGCTCAGTTTTTTCGAAATCGCCATCTGGATTACGGCCATTTCCAACATGATGAACAATTTAGATAAAATAAGCTGCTGCATCGCCTATGCGCTGGGATATTCTGCCGGGGTATACTTAGGTATGTACATTGAAGAAAAAGTGTCAGGTATTTCATCTAAAAAATGGTACAGAAAATCAGGGCGTTTAATGCATTTTTTGCCTTTACGTTTTCTGAGCCATAAAATCCGGCCCAGGCTGGTCAAAGGAATGTATATCCGCTGACCTTGACCGTCATTCCTTTTGACTTGACCCGGACGGATTTCAGTGCAATCTTGTTTGCATGGCTATTGAGTACAAACATTTACCCGGCATGGAAATATTATCCTGCACAGATCCATTTGAATTCAAACCCCATATCCATGACCGGTATGTGGTGTGGATCAATACCGGGTGCGGCGAGCATTTTTCAATAAAGGGGAACACCGATATTCTTCAACCCGGCTCCATCAGTATAATCGAACCCGGCCTGGTTCATGCCAACCATCCCTGCTCTGAAACCAGAAGGCACTTGAGAAGTTTTTACATTGACCCTGATTTTTTTAGTGACCTCTCCGAAGGCGGCGGAGACAAAACTGGTTTCGGGTATGAAAGAAAAACTGTCAAAGACAAATCCCTATGGCGAAAGATGGCCTGTCTTCACCAGCAAATCATCTCAGGTACAGACATTTGCATGCTGGAATCCAATGTAATTGATACCTTTATGTCCTTGGTCACCAGACACGGAAAGAATGCTTGTAAGACATCAAACCATGATACTTGCGACATAAGAGTTCGTAAAGCTGTAGAGTATTTCCGTGCTCACCTGGATCAGGAGGTCCTATTAAAAGATCTGGCAGAAAAACTTGGCTGTACCCAGTACCATCTTATTCGGTTGTTCAAAACCCATAAAGGTATGTCTCCCCATGCTTTTTTACGCCAAATGCGACTTGAACATGCAAGAAGACGCCTGGAACAAGGCTGCCGGATTTCGCATGCCGCTCATGAAGCAGGTTTTTCCGATCAAAGCCACCTGACCCGTGCCTTTAAATCAAGATTTGGCCTGACACCATCTGTTTATCAGGCAACCATTTGTGATTAAAAGCCACCCAATTCATTTACTTTATAAGGTTCTCAAAAATGTGTTCCTTTATAATACGAACAGATTCATTATGGATCGCTTCCTCAAATAAAGGTATTGCCGTTTGTGCACTTAGGCTCGTTTATTCCTTCCCTGATTCCAAGAAAACTTGATGGGCCAAAACAGCCCTGATCTCACCATAGAAAAAATCGTTTCCCAGTTCTTTTTTTAGCTGTGCCAGGGATTTACCTGGTGTAATGTTTCCTTTTATTGCTTTATGCTTTTCGTCGTCCACGAGTACATTAACAGAAAGCCTACCCTGTTCAATAAAATGACAAAGGTGTCCCTGGATGGTACTCAAGACAAGTCCGCGCTCTTCAGCAATTTCTTCCACGGCCATGCCTTTTTCAAACATGGATAGGCTTATCTCGCGCGTATTGGGCCCAGAGTTTTTGGTTTTCTTGGTTTCTTTCTTTGCTGATTCTTCCGGAATGGGTTTAGGGTCCGGTAAAACAACCTCTGAAATGTTCGCTTCTTTTCGATAGTCCTCTACGATGCTGACCAGATCCTCCCCGTATTTTTCGATCGTTTTAGGCCCAACCCCCTTAAGTTCGGCAAGCTTTGGTTTCGATTCCGGCAGGCAGACTGCAATCTGAACCAGGACCTTTTGGTGCAGTACATGAAAGTGGGGAACCCCTTCAGCTTTTGCAATTTTTGCACGCCAATTCTTAAGCGCCTTGAACAAATCCGGATGAGCAATATCAAATTCCGTATAATCAGGTGACACAAGCTTTTTTAAGGCTGCTTTGGGAAGGGCTGTCATGGCAGCTTGTGACAACGCCTTTAAATATCCTTCAGCTGAAAACCCGCCAGCACAAGAGGCTATACCAGCCTGCTTAATCCTAATTTCCTGTTTTAGATTCTCAACAGCATTTTTGACTTGTTTTCCAAGGGTTTTATTATCGGTTTCAACCTCCCCTTTCTCCAGAAGCTCACCAAACACCTTGTCAAATTGTTCTGTAAACCAGGCAGAGGCTTTTTGGGTTCGATCCATTATGGAATCATTGGTCTCAGGCAAATTTTCTTGATCCATCAATCCTTTGAGCTGGGCTTGAAATTTGTCACTGACGCCGAAAATTTGATTTAGGGCACCGGCCTTCAGTGCTGGAATGTCCTTTAACCCTGAAATCCGGACAACCTCCAGGTTATTTTCTGCCAGCCGGATAAAATAATAAAAGAGCCCTTTAAAACCTGAACAGTCAAAACACCGAAGCAAAAGGTCCTGCTGATATGAAATCCTGGCCTTTAAAAAAGCAGGCTTTAGATCATTAGCGTTTACGGCACGATCCATAAAAACTGACACTGCCTGATCCACACCCATTGTATTTTTAGGAACAGGAGAGGCCAGCACCAGCCCATCAAGGCTTCTGCACCGGCTTAAAGCCACGTAGGTCTGGCCGTGAGTAAAGGCATCCTGCGCATCCACAACAGCCTTGTCAAAAGTCAGGCCCTGACTTTTATGAATGGTCACGGCCCAGGCAGGTTTTAAAGGATATTGCTTGAACCTTCCAACAACCTCCTCCTTAATAGTTTGATCGGTCTCATCAACCTTATACGTAATATTTTCCCATTCAACTGGAGAGACCTCAATGGCAGCCCCGGCATACCCATCTTCCTCCTTTTGACAGCTAACAATGACCTTGTCGTTCTTAATCCTATCGATTGTGCCTATTTTACCATTGTAAAAGGCTTTTTCCGGTGACGGATCGTTTCTCAAAAACATAACCTGGGCCCCGGGTTTCAAAATCAGGTTATCCGGTGTGGGAAATGATTGTTCAGGGAAATCTCCGGAAATTTCAGCATAAAGAGTGTGCTCAGCTTCCGACAACTGAGCCATACGCTTGTTGTTTATGGCTTCTGCTTTTTTGTTGTGTGTTGTCAGGGTAATGTATCCTTGGTCCGGCACATTTTCCTGGACGCGTTGGTTTAAAAGGTCAAGTAAAGCATTATCCAATTGATTCGAACGTACAGCGTTTAACAGGTTGATAAACGACTCATCCGACTGGCGGTAAACGGTTTTCAACTCGATGGTCAAAAGTTGTGTCTGTGCAAGGGCATGGCTTGAAAAAAAGTAGACAGACTCATAATACTCTTGCAACAGGTTCCATTCATTAGGCAAAGCCACCGGGGGCAATTGAAACAAATCGCCTATAAGCAAAAGCTGAACACCGCCAAATGGGCGCTCATCTCGCCGCAAACGCTTGAGAACTGCATCTACAGAATCCAATAGATCAGAACGAACCATGGAAATTTCATCGATCACCAAAATATCCAACCCTTTAATGATCCGTTTCTTTTCCTTGGAAAACCGGAAAAATCTCTTGTTGTCACGGCTTTGGTCTACACGGCCCGGTAAGTAGGGACCAAACGGCAGCTGGAAAAAAGAATGAAGGGTAACCCCGCCGGCATTGATGGCCGCAACCCCAGTGGGAGCGGTAACCATGATCTGTTTATGACAATTTTCTTTCAGATACTTTAAAAAAGTGGTTTTACCGGTACCAGCCTTTCCAGTAAGGAAAATGTTGGTGCCTGTATCACGGACAAAGGCATGTGCTATCTCCATTTCCGTATTTCCATCAAAAGACAGATGCTGTTCAGTAGGGAAAGGATATGTATCAGGTGTTGTCATAGGTCAGGAAAAAATCCTTTGCAGCCCTTTTTCAGCCTGGGCCATGATCTGATCATGATTTTCCTTAAACAAAGGCCTGGCAAAGGGGGCGCTCATCTTAAACCAGAGTTTTGTGGGAGAGACCTGCCATGAGAAATTCACCCGCGTGCCCTGATCATCCGCCAGAAACCTGCACCTGCCAAATCCGGCAAGATCACCTCCCACCCAAAAAGAAAGGCTGTTTGCCGGCACAAAATTGCGAATATGTGTATCAAACGTCAGCCGGTAAGGCAGACTGCCCTTCCAGGTGGAACGAATCCGTGTGCCTCTGCCAAGACCGGGGGGAGATTCCAGGTATTGAATGGTTTCCAGCCCCTCCCACCATCCAGGCCAGTCCTGGAAGCGGCTTAGCTCATTCCAGACCCTGTCAGGAGATGCATGGATGGTCCAGGAATGCTCAAATCCATACCTGTTTTTCTCTCTAAAATATGTATCTAAAAGGCTTAACATAGGTCTTTTTTTATACATCCCCGTTACAATGTATTATCTGGCCTTTATATAAAACTTCCAGTTTTCCTACAAGGGCAGGTAAAATCATCAAGTCGCCTGCCAGGGCAGTTAATGAGGCAAATGCCACCAAAACACCAAGTGATGCGACATGGGAAATGGGTGACAGCATCAGCCCGCCTGAAGACAGGAACAAGACCGCAGTGGTAGCAACAAGCGCCCTGGCAGTTTTATTGTACGCCCGTGACAGACATTCAGTCACGTCATAGTTTTTTCCACGGATTTCCTGCCTGAAGGCTTCCAGGTAATGAATGGAATCATCCACAGACAGGCCAAATGAAATTACCGCAGCAAAAATGGTTAAAGGATCCAGAGCTATGCCAAACCATCCCATGATCCCAAAGATACACACAAGTGGAAAAACATTGGGAATAAGACTCAAAAGGCCAAGCCTGACAGACTTTAGCTGGATTATCATAAAAACAGTGATTGTTATCAGGGCCAGGCCAAGGGAATATAACTGCGAAGAAACAAGCCCCATATTCTGGGCCCTCAGATATACCAACTGACCTGCCAGGCTCACTTCTACACTATCTTTCAGCATTCGGGTAGCAATCGTTTCTACCTGATGCAGCAAGATTTCAATCTGGTCCGATGACAAGTCCGTGAGATGAATTTCAATGCGCATGGTATTATCATTTAAAAACCTGGTGATTATGGTCTCACCCTCTTCATTTTTACGACGCTCTTCTTCGAGCATGCTAAAAATGCGTTCCGGCATGATACCGGCCTGGGGTGTTCCCATTGCCAGGCGAAAGACCAGGGATGTTAAAGAATCAATCCTTGTAACACCATCAATGTTTTTAAGACGATTCTCCAACTTTGCAAGATCATACCAAAACTTACGGATTTTAAAGACATCCTCAGGGCCTCGTTCTAATAAAAGAGAAAACGAATACCCTGCTGCCAAACGGTCTTGTATAATGGCCATTTCTTTTGCTTCTGCCGTATGTTTGACCATGGGTTGGCTAAGATGCCTTATAAATCCAATCTTTGGAATACCGATTGCTGCAACGATAAGAAACATCACACCGCCTGCAAGCATAGCCCGGGGATATTTAAAACCGGGAATCTTCAAGAGATGAGCAGCTCTGTCCAAAATACCATGTTCACCTTGCCGATTAGACGGTTTAGAACTGAGTCGTTTACCAAACGGCTGACTTTTTTTTATTAGGGGCAGAAACAAACGAGTAATTGGCAAGGCTAATAAAAAGGACATCATCACACCAAGACCGATTACAATTCCTGCCTGGCGGACCATGGGCACCGGGCTGAGTGTAAGGCAAAGAAACCCTGTCGCCGTTGTCAGTGCGCACATAAAACAAGGGCGTAAAATGTTCTGGTATGCGAGCGTCAATGCATGGCTGGCATCTTGTGTCTCATCAAGCGTTGCCAGATAAACGGAAAGGATATGAAATACAGTGGTACACGAAACAATAAGAACAAACCCAAAACTAAGCCCTGATGCCAGGTTCACGTGAATACCAAATACCCCCATGATCCCGAGAAGCCATAGTAACGCCACCAGAGCATTGATCATGACCAAAACAGCCGACCAAATGGTTTTGAATAAACAAAAAGCTGTAACTGTTCCGAAAATCAGGCCCAGTCCCCCGAAAATCAAGGCATTGGTCAGATTATATCTTTCAAAGGCCGCACGAATGACTGGAATACCTGCGGCATAACAGTCTTGCACACCGGGAAAGGTGTCTTTAATAACAGTCTTGATTTCTTGAATCCGGGCTTCAAGACGGAATCCATTAAGGATCTCATTATT
>JAKSAU010000129.1 GCA_022361535.1 Desulfobacterales bacterium | reverse complement strand
CGATGATAGGTTTAAAAGCCTTGAACGTAAGTTATTTAAGGCTTCTGAGAAATCTCCACGCATTTGTTGAACAGCAAGTTTGTGCGAGGCGCTAGACCCTGATGCAATTAAGTCTGCCACCGCTTCTGCTTGCGACAGATCCATTTTTCCATTCATAAATGCGCGCATACTAAACTCGCCCGGTTTAGCCAATACGGCACCTTTCTTTACCAATAATTCCAAAATACGTTGTTGTATATGAACAGAACCGTGGCAGGCTATTTCCACGGAATCTTCACCTGTATAGGAGTGGGGAGTACGAAAAATACTGACTAAAACATCGTCTATCTGTTCACCATCGGAATGCACCTTTCCATAGTGAATGGTATTCGCAGTGTAATTTAGAACTTGTTCCGACTTTCTGGCCGGAGTAAATACCTTATTTAATATACTTAACGAATTGCTTCCGCTTAAACGAATAAGCGCAATGGCCCCATTCCCGGGTGGTGTTGAAATGGCACAGATAGTGGTGTTCTCAATCATGAAAGTAACAATTAAGACCGCAAAGGTAGATTTCTTTTAGTAAGTCTTTTACCGTGGAGATACAAACTTAAGCTCAAGTTTCATCTTACCGAACTAGCTTAGGTGATTAAAATCATTCAATTGTGATGTCACAAATCAATGCGTTTCTGCTTACCTGAATGCCGTTAAGTCGTAATATTTAAACATTAAAGTAGCATACCGACAAGTATGTCAAAAAATACTTACGGTTCAAAAACAAGATTCTCAAGTACCAACAAATCAATCTTAATATTTATCATCATGACTACAATTTATGACGATCCTTCGGTAAAACTGGAATTTGATCCGGTTAAAAAACAACTTGTACAGAGGTGGCAAGGGTTTGCTGTTTCCGAAAAGTTTCGCGAAGCTATCGACAAAACTGTTTCGTTTGTAAGTACCAACGCGGTAAATTCAATTATTTCCGATACACTGCAACAAAAGGTAGTGAAACCGGATGACTCTCAATACGCGCAATCAGCTATGCCTAAACTTTTTAAGAATGGAGTTAAAAAAATGGCATTT
>JAKSAU010000705.1 GCA_022361535.1 Desulfobacterales bacterium | reverse complement strand
TAGAGGCTCCAGCCTACAGGCATTTTTGAAATAGAATTCGAATGAACAAACTCTTCGAATATTGAATGGTGGGTATCTTTATCCATTGTTATTTGGGCGGCAGCATCCATAAGTGGGTACTGAGTTTCCTCGACGGGATGATTCTTATAAGGGCCTGTCACATCATTGATATCCCATGGCAAGAGCTCTATTTTTGAGAGCGACAGCAAATCCCTGACAAGATTTCCTTTAATGAACCACAATCCAAACCAGTCCATAATACCATACTCATTAGGATCAGCTTTTCCTTGGCGGCAGCTTAGCCAGGCATTGCCTGCAGTAACAAACACCTCTTTTGGAATGTCTGTCACATTAAAGTCAATCGTCAGCTCTTTTTGCTGAAAAGAATCCAGCTGAGCATCTGCCATTTTCCACTTCTTGCTTTCCTCATCCCAGTATTCACAAATCCAGTGGTCATATTTTATTGATGAATCAGGATCAAAATACGTGGCAAATCCGCAACGGGGCCGGGCGGGAATTTTTTTGTGACGCATAAGTGCGCATAGCAATGTTGAAAAATCTCGGCATGTTCCAAATATCCGCCACTCTAACGGCAACTTAAGAGATCCCTTTGTTTCACTTCTTTTGACAATTAGATCAAGCTGCCGCTTTACTTTACGAAGATCCTGTTCAGCTTTGCGCTCTTTGGTAACGTTTATCCCATACCTGTCTGCCCAGTGAATATGCAGCATAACACTTTGTACCACTTCACATAAAGAAGGGACATCTTCAGGTAAATCCTGAAGCAAAACCTTGTGGAGACCTGGATCTGTAATGTCACTGTGAGTAGAATAGAAATGATGATTGGATATCATTTGTATTTTTGTCCTGAAAATAGATATTCGAATCAAAAAAGTTTATCTAAAAGCTGAAATAGTATGAAATAAAGTTTTAAAATTGTCCAGAGTCTCTCTTATGACAGACAAAATTAACGTAATCACATTTGGCAGATAGGCTCGTTTGCTCTAAGAAGACGGCATCAGGTGGATTTTTACAAAATAATTCGGCAGCCGTTTCTTAGAGTAAACGGGCCGGTATCAGTATATAAGATTGCCCTGCTCAAGCAATCAACAAAGAATCGATATAGCATACAATTACAAAAACCTCCCACGAACTGTGAACTCTTTAATCACCCATCTGATCAAAAACCAACGGCCATGCAAGTTTTTCGCTTGCTTTCTCACTCACGATTTGGTACAAAGTCGGGTTATAAATATTTAATATTTAAATCCACTATGAAAGGGGCGATGCTGCTTGAAAGAAATTACGGTCAACGTTATTGATAACGATGTTGAAAAGGCCTTAAGAATTCTGAAGAAAAAAATTCAGAACGACGGTCTGTTCAAACGTCTCAAGGTTAAAAAGCACTATGAAAAACCGTGTCAGTACAGAAGACGTAAGATGAGAGAAGCAATGAGAAGACAACGAATTGCTGCCTCAAGATCTCGCAGAAGACGTAGCTAACGCACACAAAATCGCCCGGCATATCAGATTAGTCTGATATGCCGGGTTTTTTTATGGACAAACTCTATGGCAAACACTTCTTACGACCAATGCCTGGAAAAGATTTATAAACTGGGCCGGTTTGGTATCAAGCTTGAGCTGGATACCATATTAAATATCCTCAAGTTCCTGAACAATCCCCATAAAAACTATAAAATGGTCCATGTGGCCGGAACCAACGGCAAAGGCTCTACTGCCACTTATATTGCCTCGATCCTCAGAGCCGCAGGCTTTAAAACGGGCATTTATACAAGCCCTCACTTGATCCGGTTCAACGAACGGATCTGCGTTGACGGAGAACAGATCAGTGATGATGATGTGGTCAAAGCATATAATGCCGTGCATGCAGTAGATATCGGCAAACGCCGGGCCACTTTTTTTGAAATTGCAACGGCCATGGCATTTTACTATTTTTCAAAAGCACAGGTAGACTGGGCTGTTATCGAAACAGGTATGGGCGGCCGATTTGACGCCACAAACATCATCCGGCCTGAGGTGAGTGTCATTACCAATCTGTCCATTGAACATACAGATTACTTAGGCAATACCATCAAAGATCTGGCCCGTGAAAAAGGCGGGATTATCAAACAGGGAATCCCTGTAGTTACTGCAGTTTCCCAGCCATCCGGACTGGAAATGATCACAGGCCTTGCCAAGGAAAAGGATGCAGACCTGTACCGGTTTAAAAAAGATTTTTCCATCCGTAAAACCCCGAAGAAACCTACATATACTTTCCAGGGTATTAACCAGTCTTTCAAAGAGATAAAAAAACCGTTGCCCGGAGATCACCAGCGGGAAAACCTTTCCCTTGCTTTGGCAGCCTGTGAACTGGTTTTTGACCGGAACAAATCCAAGGATGACAGATATAACCTGAACCTGGACTTGGTCAAAAACGGTCTTGCCCAGGCTAAGTGGCCGGGACGCCTGGAAAGAATCATGGAAGAACCACTGGTTATCCTTGACGGCGCCCATAATCTTAAAGCTGCCCAGGTCCTTGGCAAATACCTGAACGACACCCTGGATGATAAAAAACTGACCCTTGTTGTGGGCATTTTAGATGACAAACCCCATGAGGAAATGCTGGAGCATCTGGCATCCCGAGCCAACCGGGTAATCGTTACCAAGGCCAAGATAGACCGAAGTCTTGAGACCGATGTCATGGTTTCTGCAGTTGAAAAATATTTCACAGGCGAGACCTTGGTGATCGAAGATGTAAAAGAAGCTGTTTCACATGCAATTTCAATATCTTGCAAAGAGGATGCTGTCTGTATAGCAGGTTCTCTTTATGTAGCAGGAGAGGCCAGGGAAAAATTTGAACTGGATTTTATCTCATAATATGGTATAAAGACGCCTGGATTTTGTGCGCCCGTAGCCCAGTGGATAAGGCGTCAGCCTCCGAAGCTGAAGATCGCTGGTTCGATTCCAGCCGGGCGCACCATCTAATACACTTCCCATGAATACGATCCATAAAACAGGCTTACGCATCGGACTGATTTCATACAGGTCCAACCCCCATTGCGGGGGACAGGGAGTTTATGTCCGTCATTTAAGCCATGCCCTGTCTGACTTAGGTCACAAGGTAGAGGTAATCGCGGGCCCCCCTGACCCTTTAGTCAATCAAACGGTCAAGTTGACCATGCTGGAAACCCTGGACCTGTATAACCCCGAAGATCTATTCCGCACCCCCAGTCTTGAAGAACTTAAAGACCCGGTAAACCTGATTGAGTGGCTTGACATCTCTGCCATGGGATATTCCGAGCCCATGACATTTGGTATGCGCGTCCAAAGGTATATGAAGGGCAGAACAAAAGGTATGGACATTATCCATGACAACCAATGCCTGGCATTTGGCATGCTGTCACTGGCAAGGGATCTGCCTGTTACCGCTACTATCCACCACCCCATGACCGTGGATCGGCGGCTGGCGGTGCAGAGTACCCGCTCCTTTTGGAAAAAGCTTAAGGCCATGCGCTGGTATTCGTTTATCGGGATGCAAAAATTTGTGGCCCGCAGAATTCCATCCATTATCACGGTATCTGACAGTTCCAAAAAAGATATTTCAAAGGAATTTAAAATTCCCGAATCAAGGTTCAGGACCATTCCCATTGGCATTGATATAGACAATTTCTATCCCCTGGATCACATTAAAAAGATCCCTGGGCGCCTCATTGTGACCAACAGTGCAGACACCCCATTAAAAGGACTTTATCACCTGTTGCATGCCCTAAAAGGTATACTCAAAAAACGTGAGGTTTCCTTAACCGTGATCGGAACACCCAAAAAAGACGGGGGTATTGAAAAGCTTGTTAAAAAACTGGATCTTGGCCGACACATAGAATTTACCGGAAGAATAGATCATGATCGGTTTGTCAAAGAATATGCAAAAGCACAAATCGCTGTCGTACCGTCCATGTATGAAGGCTTTGGCCTGCCTGTAGGAGAAGCCATGGCCTGCCGGATTCCTGTTATTTCCACAACAGGCGGAGCGCTTCCTGAAGTGGCAGGCGATGCAGCCAAACTGATTCCTCCCGGAAATGCCAAAGCACTTGAAGATGCCATAATTGAATTGCTTGATGATCCAAAACAACGTGAAGATCTTGCCCAAAGGGGGTATGACCGGGTCATGTCTGAATTTACCTGGGAAAAATGTGCCATGAAAACCGCGGCCGTATATCAGGAGGTGATTGATGATTACCATGGACTTTAAGCGTCTGAACATCCAGCCCGGAGACAGGGTCTTGGATATCGGCTGCGGAGAAGGCCGCCATACGGTTCGGGCCTGCCAGGAAAAGGGTGCGGTTTGTACAGGTGCAGATTACGGGTATGACAACCTTGTCACGACAAAAGGCAAACTTGAATTCCATGATGCAATAGATGATCTTTCCTGCAGCGGATGGAATCTGTCATGCCTTGACATCACCGCCCTGCCCTTTGAAGATAACAGTTTTGATGTGGTGCTTTGCTCGGAAGTACTTGAACATATTCCGGACGATGACAAAGCCATGTCCGAACTGGTCAGAATCGTCAAACCAGGTAAAACATTAGCTGTAAGCGTACCCCGTGCATGGCCCGAAAAGATCTGCTGGGCACTTTCGGATGAATACTTCAACGCCAACATGGGTCATGTCAGGATTTATAACCAAAAAGAGATCATCCAAAGCATTCAGGACAAGGGACCAAAGTTTTTAGGTTTTCACTTTGCCCACAGCATCCACAGTCCGTATTGGTGGCTCAAATGTCTGGTCGGACCTAACCGGACAGATTCTTTGCCTGTTAATCTTTATCACAGGCTTCTGGTCTGGGATCTGATGAAAAAGCCAAAGCTGACCACATGGGTAGACAAACTATTTAACCCTGTGTTGGGAAAAAGCCTGGTAATGTATTTCAAAAAGCCCCTTTAACTAGTAAGTATCACCGTTAAATCAATAGCAGGCTGCCACTACACAATCCTGAACAGATGAAATTAGTCTGTAATGGATTTGCCTTGTGTTTTCTGCTCTCCTTCAGTTGCATACCCGTCACGTTTCCACCAATCCAAGCCACCTAAAAGTTCCTTAGTCTGAAATCCCGACTTAGCTAATTTAAGGGCCCCTTTTGTTGACGCATTGCAGCCGATGCCGTCACAATAAGTGACGTATGTCTTAGATTTATCCAAGTGGCCTGTTGTCAACTCAGACATTGTTTTGTGCGGGATGCTTACCGCAGTAGGAATATGTTCAGTTTTGAAGGTTTCTTTAGAACGAGCATCCACCACAATGATAGACTCCTGGGACTTAATGGCTTCAAACAAATCCCAAGAATCGGTTTCATATGATAGTTTTGCTTCGTAAAACTCTATTTGATCCATTTGGTTACCTTTTTTAAATTCGTATAGCGTTTAACCTGGCGCCAAACACCGTACTGTGAGATCTTCCAGCATAGATGAATAATTTATACTTAATACTTCCTTGTCTCTACTAGCTCATAATGTACTGATTCTTGATCCCATCGTTTCAGCACCTGTTTTGCGGCATCCGGCACATAACACTTTTTATAATCCTCACCTTGAAAATCTTTAACATTCTGAAGTGATTCAAATGTCATTATGGTTATAAATTCTACTTCATCTTCTAAATCAATTCTTAAAACTTCGATTTTTTTGTAACCAGGGATCTTCTTTGCTTCAATACTTG
>JAKSAU010000621.1 GCA_022361535.1 Desulfobacterales bacterium | reverse complement strand
ATTTTGATTTTACTGTTTTCCGGTATCATGGGGTGTGGAGAAAAAGAAAAAACAGACGCAGAATTGGTGCTTGGTAATTGGACTCAATACAGGAATAGGGCATATATCCTTTTAGTCATCAGACCAAAAGGGAAATGGGATTCCTCGGTGAGAATTGCCGATGTTACTTCAAAAATTGTCAGTTCCAAAGGAAACGCCACAGGCTCCTGGCACATGGAAGAGGGGCAGATGATTTTTACAGTTGTGGAATCTGATATTGAAGAGGTCTGGGAAAAGAACGATACCAGTTTTTTTGAGATTGTCGAACTGGGAGAACGTCTCATGATTCTCAAAGAGGAGAATGGGCGTGAGGGTGAATGGAAAAAAACCAGTGGCCAGAAAGGGGAGGCAGCCGAAGGTGACATGGCCCAGGTCATTTCAATGGCCCCTTATACGGTTAATTTGAATAAACACTCATCCGGTGCCGAAGACAGGTATCTGTGCCTGAACATGAACCTGGTGTTAAAAGAGCTCATGCCGGATCAGGACGTGCCCAAATTTCATCCCCAGGCTAGAGATGCCGCTATCCTGTTCTTAAGCTCCCTGGTGTATGGTGATGTGGAAAACTTTGAAAAGATTAAAGTACAGAAGAAAAAGCTGGTGGATGTACTCAACCCCTACATGGAAGGGTTTATCAAGGATATTGAAATCGAGCATGTTATCATTGCTTCATCCATAATCAAGGTGGAAGAATTTGTCATTGAACATACTATGGGTAAAGAGGATCAAGAAGGAGAAGAAGGAGGCGAAGAAGGAGAAGGCAAGGAAAACGGTAAGAAAAAAGAATCCTGATGCGTTTTATTCATTTGATTTTGTCACAATTATAATGCCGGATTCAAGGCGTATGATAGCCTCTTCTCCGATAAACACATTGCTGACCCCCAATGCTGTTCCCATATAAAGGGTTTTATCTGTTAAAGGGTATTCTAAGCCCTCAAGTGTTAGGCCAGTCACTTTATCTGAAACCGGAATGATAGATAGCAAGTCTCCGGGTTTTCCCGTAAGCTTTAGGTAAGACATTGCAATATGAATTTCATTGTGGGCATCTAATATCCACGATTTTATGTCACGGTCAGCCAGTTTCCGCAGTAAAAAAATATTGGCAAGTGTATGGTCAAGGCGGTGACCGGTGCCACCCAAAAAAACGATTTCAGTGGCACCTTGTTCAACAGCATAATCGATACATAATTCCGTATCCGTTTGATTTTTACGTGACGGATGGGTGATGACAGGAATTTTTTTTTGTTTGAAAAATATTAAGGTGTCTTTGGGTATGGAATCCAGGTCACCGATAATCGCCTGTGGGAGAACTCCCATTTGGTGGAGATGGACAGCACCTCCGTCTGCAGCGATGATCATGTCTGCGTCCTTGATCTCGCATATGGCTTTCTGTGTTGGGATCAGGGCTCCGTTTGCTACAATAATAATTTTCATGTCCTTTGAATAACAAAAAAAAAAAAGAATGGAAACAAGAGTATTCATTGACACCCGGGCTATGAATTCATATTTTCCCACCCAATGATGGTTTTTAAGCGCATACATACCTATATATTTTTAGAGCTTGTTCCCCCATTTGTTATTAGCTTGTTCTTTTTGACATTTGTCTTTTTGATGACCCGTATACCGGAAATTACCAATATGGTGGTCAACTATAATTCAAATGTGACGGACATTCTTATGATGATTGGGTTTACACTGCCACGATTCATGGAATTTACCATTCCCATGTCTGCCATGATTTCAATTTTGCTTACCTTTATGCGAATGGCTGGGGAAAATGAGATTGTTGCGCTGAAAGGAGCAGGGACGTCCCTTTATAAATTGCTGCCGCCGGTGCTTCTCTTTTGTATCGTTACAATGGTACTGACAATGTGGATCACGGTGTACGGGGTTTCCTGGGGAAAGCTTTCTCTTAAAAAGAAAAGCCTTGAGCTTGCCAGGTCAAGTATTGATGCGGCACTTCAAGAAAGACAATTTAACTCCCAACTCGATAGGATTATGATTTATGTCTCGCATGTGGACATGAAGACCCGGGATTTGACTGACGTGTTTATCGAAGATAGGAGAACCAAGGGCATGGTGTCTATTTCAGTGGCGCCGACCGGTAAATTGATCCGCCAGGGGAAAAATGAGGTGTATACCATTCGTCTCTATGACGGCATGATCAACCAAGTCAGCTCTGATGATAATTCTGTAACCAATATCAATTTTGGGCACTATGATATCAATATTGATCTTGCGGCCATGCAAAAAGGCGGGTCAAAAAAACTACGCAAAGATTTAGATGAAATGAGTCTTCATGAATTGGTGCAACGTATAAGGACAGGAATAAAAGACCCTGCCCGGCTTAGTGAAGCAAAAATGGTGCTCCATGAAAAATTTTCCATTCCTTTTGCATGTCTTTCTCTTGGTCTTCTCGCATTTCCTTTAGGAATCCAGTCTATGTCATTGAGAAAGTCATCAGGGTTCGGTATGGGTATAGCCTTTTTCCTGCTCTATTATTTTTTATTGGCAGCCGGGTGGTCTGCAGGTGAAACCGGGCATTATCCGCCCTATATAGGAATGTGGCTGCCAAATGTCGTCATGGGCGGGGCCGGGATCTTTCTTTTGGTTCGCAATGCCAAGGAAAAACCTGTCCGTCTGCCTAAGGGAATGCGAAGGTTACTGGCTGCAATTAAGGCTCGTTTTAGAAAGAGGGCAATATCATGATAAAGTGCCTTCACAGATACTGGCTCAAAGAGTTTACCAAGCTCTTTTTTATAATTCAGACAATGATCCTGGTGCTTTTTGTCTTTATCGATTATTTGTCCCGGGTAGATAACTTTCTCCAATCTGACATAACCCTGGCCAGAGGGTTATGGTACGTTGTGCTTAAACTGCCTTTCATGTTTGTACAATTGACCCCTGCAAGCCTTCTTCTAGCAGTTATTGCAGCATTTGGCATCATGAATCGTAATATGGAACTAACGGCGTTAAAGTCCTCGGGCATATCTGTTTATTTTCTTGTAAAGCCCGCTCTTTTAGCTGGAGGCGTGCTGGCCGGGGTGATGCTGCTCATGGGAGAAACCCTGATTCCTGTTTCCATGGCTAAAGCAAATTATATACGGTACCAGGAGATGGGCAGCGGTCCTAAGGTATCTAAAGGCCGAAAGGATATTTGGATCAAGTCGGACAATACATTGGTCCATATAAACTTTTTTGACCCGGTTCAAAAAGTGGTGGCCGGAGTGACATCAACCACCATGAGAGACGATTTTAAGATCGCCTCAAGGACAGATGCCGAGAGAGGGCATTATGAAGATGGCCTATGGACCTTTGAAGGGGTGACCGAACAGGTATATAATCCGCAAACAGACGATTATGATGTGTTTATGAGGCCCTGGAAGGTCATGGCCCTGGATATCAAGCCTGAGGATTTAGGTCGGATGGCACTCAAAAGTAATGAAATGAGCTATTCAGAACTCAAGCGATATGTGAAAAAAGTGATTGCCGAAGGCTATGATGCGACCACATATAAAGTGGATATGACCGGAAAACTTGCTTTCCCGTTTATCTGCGTCATTATGGCTTTGACTGGGGCTGCGACCGGAATGCGGTCCTTTGTAAGGACTAATCTACCCGTGGGAATTGCCGTGGGAGTGGTCATCTGCTTCTTATACTGGTTTGTATTTGGATTCTGCACCT
>JAKSAU010000772.1 GCA_022361535.1 Desulfobacterales bacterium | reverse complement strand
CCGCCCAAGAAAATTGGAAAGAAACCGGCAGGCAGATTGCTGGCCAATCTAAAGAAAAAATGAAAATTCTCTTGATCGGGCGGCCCTATGCCCTATTCGATCCAAGAATCAACCTTGGCATCCCTAAAAAACTTGAACAGATGGGATTTGACCTGATCAGTCAGTCCATGCTGGCGGTACCCCCTGATTCTACCCAGATTGAACACATGGAAAATATGCACTGGTATTTTGGCCAGCAAGTCCTTTGCGCGGCTGACCTTGCTGCAAAATCCAGCGATATTTACCCGGTGTTTCTCACTTGTTTCAGGTGCAGCCCGGACGCCTATCTGATCACCTATTTTAAAGAGATCATGGAAAAGGCGGACAAGCCGTATCTTGTGCTCCAGTTGGACGAACATTCATCAGATGTGGGATACATGACCCGGATTGAAGCCGCAGCAGATGCATTTATCAATGATTTTAATCATTCTGCAATAAAGGATGCAGAACCCGATGCCACAGCAGATATAAACACAGCCGAGACACTGAGACCTGATCATTTCAAAGAGGGGGATACTGTTCTGATTCCAACCACAGACCTGAGGATCAACCAATTCCAGCAGCAGGTGTTTGAGGCTGCCGGATACTCAGCCCAGATACTGGAGCTTGACTCAGCCATCATGAACCAGGGATACAGGTTTGCATCGGGGGGCGAATGTCTTCCCAATGTAGCCATCACAGGCTCGGTTATTCATGCCCTTCAAGCCGGAACAATTGATCCTGATAATACCATTTTATACCTGCCCAACATCTGTCTGTCCTGCAACTTCAACCAGTATGCCAACCTGGTAAAAGTGGCCTGCCGTAATGCAGGTTTTGACGGTGTAAGGGTTATGAACTTCAATGGACTGGCTGCAGTTCCCGGTATTTCGTCCAAAACAAATGCGCATCTCTTGTCTGCCACCATCCTGGGATCAATTATTGAAAAACTCAAACGCAGGTTCCAGCCCTATGAAACCGAAAAAGGGCAGATCCAGGAACTGGTAGACCAATCAGAACAAATCGTTGCAAATCATATCAAAGATAAGAAATCATTATTGTCTGCTGCTAAACAAATCCGAGAACTTTTTGATAGTAAAGCACCACCTGCCGGAAACAAACCAGTGATCGCTGTTTTAGGTGACCTGTATGCCAAATTCAACACTGTATTAAATGATCATATCTGCGATGAGATAGAAGCCCTGGGCGGAGAAGTAATGATGCCTTCATACAACGAACTGGTGCTCCATGCCATGCATGCGGATATAAAAGAAAATGGAGAGGACAGCAGGCTTTTTAACACCATGGTTAACTATGAACAGCGGTTTGAAGCCATATTTGACGGCCTGCTAAATGACCGGTTTGAACCGGATCTGGATGTCTGTGATGCGTTGATTCAAAAATTTGGACTTTCAACGTTTATCGCAGGCGAGACCTACATCAGTGTGGGAAGACTGCTGTACTGTCTGGAGAACAATCTTGTGGATGCAGTAATCCATGTTAACCCCATGCTCTGCTGCCCTGGTGTGATTTCAGCCTCGATTTTCAAAAACATCCAGCACCACTACAATGTCCCGGTGGTTGATCTGTTTTATGACGGGACCAATCAACCCAATAAAATGATAGAACCTTTAATGTTTTATCTGGATAAAAAGACAGCTTAATTAAAAGGAATACGCATGGCCTATGACGAACAACTGGCCGGCAGGGTCAGGAAAATTATCAAGCACGGTCACGAGTTTGATGAGAAAAAAATGTTCGGCGGTATCTGCTGGCTTTTCAACGGAAATATGGCAGGCGGCATCATCAAAGAAGAGCTTATTGTGCGCGTCGGGCAGGATAATTATGAATCTGCCCTTGCCAAGCCTGGTGTAAGGGTGTTTGACGTTACAGGCAGAATCATGAAGGGATGGGTTATGGTGGCCGGAACAGTTCTTGATTCAGATGATGTTCTTTCAGACTGGGTAGATAAAGGTGTTGAATTTGCCTTGAGTCTTCCGTCCAAATAACTTTTGGCCCACCGGAACCTCCCGTGCAGGCCATTATAGTTAAAGTTATCCCGGTTTAACCGCTCACACCTTTGTTTAAGGACACCACCGGCTTGGTCTCCTCTCATACTTTTACAGACGGAAACCTTGACCGATCCGTATGGGGATAGAACTTAGCACCGGAAAACATGTTCATGAATTCCTGGTTCACGTTGAGTTCAATATATGTGATGGTTTCCCTGATGGCCATAACCCGATCAAAAGCATCCGGATCTTTGAGCATTAATGCTGCCCCGCCTAAGGACGAATTGCCCAAAACTTCAAACACAGACCTGTCTATATCCGGAATCATACCGATGGATATGGCGGATTCCGGATTGATAAAAGATCCGAATGTGCCGGCCACATAGAATTTATCGAGATCTTCAAATTCCAGGCCCGATGTGTTTTTAACAATTACCTCCAGAATGGTGTACATGGCAGCTTTGGATGATGTCAGGGAATTGAGGTCCACCTGGGTCAGACAGATAGGGTCACCTGTTCCCGACTGGTCTGCGTCTACCAGCACAAAAGCAGGGATATCATCCTGTTGGATAAGCCGGTCACCACAGGTTTCCGGGACAAACTTACCCCTGATGTCAATCATTTTTGAAAGGAAAAGAGCTGCTGCCAGATCAATCATACCGGATCCGCATATGCCCACCGGCGGCTGATCCTCAATGGTATGGACAGATACTAGCCGGGTTTGAGGATCTATGGAAACCGTATCAATCACCCCGGGACCCGCTGTCATACCCATTTTTGACACCCCGCCTTCCAGGGCCGGACCTGCAGCCCCGGCACAGGCTATTAACCAGTCTTTTGATCCCACAACAATTTCCGCATTGGTCCCCACATCCACCACCAGACTTGGGGCATCTTTTTTATCTAAATCACTGTAAATGATTCCTGCAAGAAGATCCCCTCCAAAGTAAGAGCCGATATTTGGAAAAAGGAAAACACGGCCTGTATTGCGGGTGTTAAGGCCAATATCTGCGGCACTTATAGTATCCGGTATATTCACACAGGGGATATAGGGTTCCTTAATGATTTCGTAGGCGCTGAGACCTAAGAAAAGATGGGTCATGACCGTATTCCCGGCGCCAGTAACCAGAAATATATCCTCAATTGAAGCCCCTGTTTGTCTGCTAAGATCTTCCAAATGATGATTCACCCCATGTATCACCAAAGATTGCAATTCCTGGAGACCTCCGGGGGTATTGGAATGGTGAATGCGGGCCAGGACATCCGGGCCAATAGTTTTCTGGGGGTTATCCAGACCAATTTCTCCTAAATCATTCCCCGTCTCAAGGTCTATGAGACGGATTACAATTCGGGTGGTGCCGATATCAATAGCTGCACCAAGTACGAACCGGTCATGATTTGGCGGCAGCAAGTCCACCAGGCACCAGGAACGCCGGTCTTTGAAAAGCACAGCTTTGGCTTTAAACTCCCATTCCCTGAACCTTTCAGGCAATTCTTTCAATAAGTCAAACGGGATATGGACCGTATCAGCTGACAGTTCATTTCTTAATGCCATTTCCAAGCGCTGGGCATCTGACAAATTGTTACCCAGCACCGGTTTATCGATCTCTATTTGCCTTACATACCCCTTTTCGGGGCTTACAACGCTCATTTGTGTAAGGCCTCCAGTCTGGCTTTGACCTTTGGAAAATAATTGAGTTCAGTATGGGGCAAAAAGAGGGCTCCCATGTAATGGTCCATATAGGACGGGGTGGTGGCCAACTCAAAGTTGGTCATCATGTTCACCACTTCACCCACATTCCTGCGAAGTGAATTGGTCAGACAATTGATCTTGCAGCCTAAAAGAGAACCGTTCCCAAGATAAGTGACTTTCTCCGGCTCGATCTCAGGGAGCAACCCAATAGTGATGGCGCTTTCAAGATCTACATAGGAACCAAAGCCGCCTGCCAGGATAACCCGCTCTACGTCCTTAATATTCAGGCCGATTTCGTCCAAAAGGGTTAGGGCTGCAGAATACATGGCCCCCTTAGCCCGTATCAGGTTATCCAGATCCGGTTCGGTAATGGTAATATCCCTGTCGATCTGGGTATTTTCCTTGTCTACCAGTACATATTCCCATATGTCATCCACCTGCCTGATGCGCGGCGTGTTCAGATTCTGATTAAATTTCCCCCTGGAGTCAATCACACCTGTTTCCAAGAGTTTTGCTGCAAGGGTGATCAGGCCGGAACCGCAGATCCCCTTTGCTTTAACATTGCCCACGGTAATGATCATGGGTTCAAAGGTTTCGGGATCTATGGAAAAGTCCTCAATGGCCCCTTTGGTGGCCCGCATACCGAACTTGACCCCGCCCCCTTCAAAGGCAGGTCCTGCTGAGGCAGCCGTACAGACCATCCAGTCCTGGTGGCCAATAACAATCTCTGCATTGGTACCGATATCCATAAACAGTGTCAGTTCTGAAGACTGGTACATGCCCGTGGCCATGACACCGGCAATAATATCCCCTCCCACATAGGATGAAACCCCCGGATAGATCAAGGCAATGGTGTGTTCGGGCAGATCCAGGTTGATCTCTTTTGCCAGAAAGGGCGGATACATTATAGAGGCCGGAACATACGGGTCTTTTCGGATATAAGTCGGCTTGATGTTAAGCAGAAGCTGGGTCATGGTGGAATTGCCGGCCAAGGTAATGGTAGAGATTTCATGGCTGCCGATACCAGCCTTTTTAAGCCCTTTGGCAACCACCTTATTTATTGTTTCCACTACTTTTTCATGGAGGACGTCAAGCCCGTCCCCTTTTTCCGTAAAAATAATCCTGGAGATGACATCTTCTCCATATGAAATCTGTCCGTTGAACTCACCGTGCTGCCCCAAGACCTCTCCGGTATGAAGATCTAAAACCTGGCCGTACACGGTTGTGGTGCCGATATCCACGGCAATTGCATAGTTGCGGTCCGACGTATCACCTGGTTCAATGTTAATAATCCGGTTCTTTCCATCCTTTCTTACAGGCCGCACAATAGTGACTGTTACTTTGAAATCCTGTTCCCGGATAATATCGGGCACTTTACGGATCAATGGCAGGTCCATACGCAACCGGTGTTCATCATGGTTTAAACGAAGGTGGTTGATAATCCTTGCCACATCGGCCTGGTTGTCTCCTTCCATGGCCGGATCCAGCTCAAGATAAATCTTTTCAACCGGCGGAATAAACAGACCGTTTTCCTTTAGCATCTCCATATCCGTATGCATGGCACGGGCTGTATGCCTGGTTGATGCCTGCTGATTCAAACGACTTGTGTCAATCTGGGATTCCACAGGAACGCGTATGGTAAGGTCAGAATTTACCGTTGCAATACAGGCCAGGCGATAGCCCTGATCCTGATCTTCCTTTGACAAATGCTCCGAGATACCGCCGGTTACCTCTCCTTGTTCAATGAGTACCCGGCATTTACCACAGACACCACTGCCGCCGCAGGACGCATTGATGTGGACGCCGGCTTCCATAGCTGCACGGATAAGGCTTTCGTTTTCTTCTACTTGTACTTGGGCTTCATGGGGCAGGAACTTTATAGTGTAGGTCATTGCATTATCCTTAAAATAATATAGAGGGCATTTAACAATACAGACAAAACTCCCCGAATTTGGAATAGAATCCTATGCTGGAGGCATCCCAATTTAGGGGCGAACAGTTTTTCCTCCCTTTGCCGGGCAATTATAAACCCTGGTGGGGGGTTTGCCAAGGATGTTGATGACTATGATAGAAATTTACTACAGAATGTTCAACTGCCAACTTAGAGTAGCTAAAATAAAAAAAGCGCCACCTGATTATTTCCCAATTAATTCAGGTGACGCTTTAAACATTTGATATCGACTTATAAAGATTAATCCCCAAACGCTTTTTTTAATTTATTATGAAATACACCCCCATCTTCCTTTAGGTTTTCAACATAAGCCACTTTTTCAGGATAATTATTTATCTTTAAAATATTCCAATCAGAAGAACCCCACTCAGGGCTTTGAGCTGGTTTGAGGCCTTCAATTTCGGGATTTAAATAGAGGGAATACTTCAGGTATTTTTTTCCAACATATTTTCCAGTTAAAATATGACCCACTTCAATGAAATTACCCGGAACGGTTAACTTATGATCCTTAATATACTGAAGAGATTCTTTATTCGCCTTTGACAAAGAACCAGAAAAACCTAATCGAATGTGATTGATATACCAACCATCCTGTCCTCTTCCTGAATCTTTTTCTGCTGCAACGTGAAGTATGTCCTCTCTATTTAGATTCTTGCTTGGATTATACCCAGTATATGAGTTGGTTGGCGAATCCCTAACGATAAAAACAGCTGCATGTATTCTATTATCCACAATTTTATTCAGAACTATCTCTTCATAATTGTTCGAATAAGCAGAGCCTCTTCCTACAACAGCCCACTTACCCTCAGGAAGAGGAAGTTTCATATTTCTAATTGTAATGGAGTCTTCATACACCTTACCTATGGGATTTGTCTCGACAATGGATTCGTGCTGAACACAACCCGAAAGAAATAACAACCCAACACTCAACACCAGAAACAGCTTTTTCATCAGTTTTTCATTCCTCCATCTTTCAAAGTTTTACATTTAATTCGCCTAATAAAGAAAAACGTTATAGACCTATCATTGAAACAAAATGCTGTAAATCAGGGTTTCCCTTATTTTTTGCCTATTTTTTTTATAACCTCACATCAGTCGCTAATGTGCTCTTTGAAATATATTTATAACTTGGTTGATCTGAGATTAAAGAATCATAGATATGTAAAACTATTGTCATGCAGGGGAGAATCGCAGGCACTAAAAACCGCGATTATCAACTTAGGAATTTGATGGCTGATTTCAAGTGCTTATACAAGCAAACACTTATAATACGCCCAAGGGGAAATTGGATTGAAATTTCTAAAAAGTTATGGAAGTATTAGTTGATCTAATGCTTGAACGATAAAGCGACAGGCAATCATTCATCAAAAGGGGACTTTACATGAATACGGTTGACGTACCCAGATTAAGGGAAATTGTAGGGGAGCAAAACATCAAGTCAGATCCCTCTGACCTATATGTTTACGGGTCAGATTCATCTGTGCATCATGCCATACCTTGGGCAATTGTCAAACCGGACAATACCCAGCAGGTTCAGAAACTCATGGCCTATGCCAATGATAATAAAATCCCGGTCATTCCAAGGGGTGGCGGCTCGGGAATGTGCGGCCAGACCGTTCCTGTTAAAGGTGGTATCATCTTGGACATGAAAGGCATGAACCGGATTCTGGAAATCAACATGCCCGATGTATATTGCCGGGTTGAACCCGGGGTTGTCGATGATGATTTAAATATGGCCTTAAAACAATACGGTGTTTTCTATCCGCCCACACCCGCTTCTTCAAGGATAGCCACCATTGGCGGAGAGATCGCCAACAACGCCTCTGGTGTACGGTCTGTAAAATACGGCGCCACCAGGGATGCAGTACTTGGCATGAAAGTAGTTCTGCCCAACGGCGACCTTGTTTCATTAGGCGCTCACACACGGGTGGAGGCTTCCGGTTATCAACTCCACAAACTCATGGTCGGCTCCGAAGGTACTCTGGGTATTGTAGTTGAAGCGACCTTAAGTTTTGTTCCTATCCCTGAATACAGGTGCATGGGGGTTGCCAACTT
>JAKSAU010000475.1 GCA_022361535.1 Desulfobacterales bacterium | reverse complement strand
CCTTCAAAGTTTGCTGGGCCGCTTAAGCTATGGGGTGGTACTTATTGTGCTGCCTTTAGGTAGTTTTATTTTTGGGCAGGGAATTGGTGTCGCGCTTTCGTTGGCATCCGGACTGGGTGTAATGATGTGGATTGGTCTGACGCTTATTCCCTTTCCTCAGGATAAGACGCATCACTGTTGCGGCCATCATTAATATACCAGGCGCATGATTCAATAGGCTGTGCTTGAAATATTTTCTGACTATGTCTGACCCTGGTGCTACTTCATTGCCGGGAGTATTGAGGCGGTGTAATAATTACATTGGTTTACAAAAGCTTGTGACCTAATTGTGACTATTTCGTTAGAGCTAACCAGCTGAGTTTCTTCTATTCACTCCAACAAAACCCAAAATACCAAAACCAAAGAGTAACATTGTAGTAGGTTCTGGAGTTGTGGCACTAAAAGACTTTACAACGAACGCTCCTTGCAAAGGAAAACTGATATCGGGATCGATGTATGGAACGGTTAACCACATTAGGTCAAAGTCACCGTTATTACTATGTAAATACCCTTTTCCTACTACGCCGGTATCTCCTCCAGTTAATACTGGATTCTCATAATAATATACACCCATTATTACTCTATCTCCATAGGCTGGTGCATCACCCATAATACCCGCAATGTGGGAATATCTTGTACCGGCTGAGATAAATAGTGACTGTACCTGTGCGTAAGTAGCTATTTCAAAACCTGTTCCAATCAATGAAGCCTTTACCTCATTAAACGACATACCAAAATAATTGTCGACATCCATCCATAAAAGATTGGTTTGTTCATCGATAAAGGTACCTTGTCCTCCTATATCGGGCCCGTCAATAATTGAGGAATAAACTGGTGCGCTGAATGATAATAGAAATAATGAGATTGCGGTTAGCAGAATGATTTTTTTCATTTTGATTTCCTAATGAATGATTTTTGAATAAGAAAATTAATTTATTCTCTTCAGAATATATCGATTTTAACAGAATACGATAAGGGATAAGAAATCTGTTCCTTTAAGTCAATAAAAAAAGTTACAAAGAACGCTAATATGAATTACTTGAAATTATCTGGCATTTCCTGACATATTTCCTCGAAGTTTTACATCTAATCTATCTGTATTTCCTTCCGGACAAAATCGCTATTGCCTCTTGCCTCTTTAGAGATGGCTTTATTACCGGTACGCAATAGGTAATAGATAACCTCATCACCATTCCAAAAATAAATACTTCCTCTATCATCAACCCATGATACTTGACCGCCATTGTTGGAAGGGAAAAAACCAATGTCCATCAGTTCTATTGGGTTTCCTCCGTCCCAATAGTATACACCTTGATCAATCCAAGCTATTGTCCCTTTATGTAAAGATGGGAAATAACCTGTATTGGCAACCTTTGTCGTTTTATTACCATCCCAGTAATAAATACCTCGATTACTCCATGCAATTTTCCCATCATGGAGAGATGGGTTTCCTCCTTTGTCAGCAACTAGAATCGTTTTACGACCATCCCAGTAATAAATACCTAGATTGCTCCATGCAATTTTCCCATTGTGGAGAGATGGCTTTGAACCTTTCTCAGCAACCAGAATCGTTTTATTACCATCCCAGTAGTAAATACCCCGATTGCTCCATGCAATTTTTCCGTTGTGGAGAGATGGGTTTGTACCTTTGTCAGCGATCTTAGTCGTTTTGCGACCGTCCCAGTAATAAATACCTCGATCATTCCATGCGACTTTGCCATCCCAAAACGATGGGGCTACACCGCTATCAGAAATTTTCTCT
>JAKSAU010000583.1 GCA_022361535.1 Desulfobacterales bacterium | reverse complement strand
TCGTGTCAGATAGATCAACCCGTCGATAATTGAAGCAAGGCCGATGGTCACCATAATAACTGAGATAATGGGCTCGCCGATAAGACGGCGCAAAAAAATCCGTTCTACACTCATCGCCAAGAAGAAGGTGATGACCATGGATGCTAAAAATGAAAAGAAAATGGGAATCCCTAAATCAACAGTAAGAAAAAAGGTGATGAATGCTCCTGCTGCAATGATCTGGCCATGGGCAAAGTTGGCCACCCGGCTGGATTTATAGACCAGGACCAAACCTAAGGCGGCCAGGGCATAGATGGACCCTACCACAATACCGCTGACTACGATTTGAAAAAAATAAACCATCAGTCTCCTTTCACCGTATAAAATTCTATGCTGGTCTTCACCGTTGTGGACTGGCCGTCCTGGTATTGGAAGCTTGCCTCCACCTCTTTGGTAGTCACAATCTCATCGTATAGGGCGTCATAGAGGTTCTGGTAGCGTTCCTGAACAAATTTTCTGCGTATTTTTCCTGTTTTGGTGAGTTCCCCGTCGTCCACATCAAGCAGCTTGTAAAGCAGGGCAAACCGTTTGATTTTGAAATGCTCTTTTTCTGCCCGGCTGTTGACGTCTTTTACTTCTTCCATAATCAATTCGGCAACTTCAGGTTTTGCAGACAAGTCCATATAGGTCGTATAAGAGATTCCCCTGTCCTCTGCCCATTTGCCAACAACAATGGGGTCAATATTAATCAGGCAGGCCACAAAATTTTCTTTGTTACCGTAAATCACTGCTTCTTTGATATAGGGAGAAAATTTAAGGGCATTTTCAAGGAACATAGGAGAGAACATTTCTCCTTTATTGTTGTGCATAACATCGGACAGCCGGTCAATGACCACAAGATGTCCTTGTTCGTCAATGAAGCCGGCATCACCTGAATGCAACCATCCGCCTTCGAGAAGCTCTTCACTTTTTTCCGGCAGTTCATAATACCCCGGCGAGACCGATGCTGATTTGGATAAAATTTCTCCGTCCTCAGCTATTTTACAGTCTGTTCCGGGCAGGGGTTTGCCAACGGTGTCAGGGCGGACATCTCCGTCCCGGTGCATATATGCGATCCCTGTGATTTCAGTTTGACCGTATATCTGTTTAAGGTTGACCCCGATAGCCTGGTAAAAGGTAAACAATTCAGGCCCTAAGGCTGCACCACCCGTATATGCACGCCGCAGGCGCAGCATTCCGATCTGGTTGATAAGCGGTCTGAATATGATTTGCTTGCCCAGCCAGGCTTTGAATTTCAGGCCCAACGGCATGGTTTTGCCGCTCATGCGGTATCCGGCAGCTTCTAAGCCCACTTTGATAAAATAATTATACATAAGTTGGTTAAACCAATAAGACTGGTCAATCTTAAGCCAGATTTCGCTCCGGATCGTTTCGTAAATCCTTGGCGCACCGAACATAAAATGGGGGCCAAT
>JAKSAU010001202.1 GCA_022361535.1 Desulfobacterales bacterium | reverse complement strand
TCCAAGATCACGGGTGCCTGTCCTGTAAACCAGAATACTGCGGTGGAAAAAAGCAATGCCTTACCTAAAATATGGCTTAAAAAATAAAACAGGCCGCCTTTAATGCCCATGGGCGTCAAGGCCATGATACCGAACACAGAATAGGAAATCTGGCTGATGGTGGAACAGGCACAAAACCGCTTGGCATCTGTCTGGGCAAGGGTCAAAAAAGCACCATAAACCATCGTGGCCACTGCCAATACCATTAACGGTGCCCGGAAGACAAACATGTCCTGGTAGAGTGGAAGAATAAGAATCCGGACCATCAGGTAAACCGCAATATTGGCATAGACTGCCAAAAGTCCTGCGATACAGGTAGGGTGTTCGGCATGAACCCACGGCATCCATACGTGAAGGGGCACAATGGCCAATTTGGTTCCGAATCCTAAAAGCATGAGCAGGATGATCCAAAACGCATAAGCATGGCCGCTAACTTCTGAAAAAGCAGAAATCTCAAAACTACCGGTAATGTTATGGCCCATTAATACGGCAATAAGGAACAAGCTTGCACCGGCCACTCCCCAGAAAAGACAAATCAACGCAACCCGGAACCGGGTGATATAGTCAGAATAACCGAACTGGGCCATGATAAAGTAAAGCGGGATAATGGTAAGGATTTCCAGGAAAAGATAAACCGCTAAAAGGTTGGTACAAAAGGTTACCCCCATGAATCCCGAAGGAAAAAAAAGGTAAAGAAAAAAGAAACGTTTCCTGTATCTGGAAATAATCTGGTCTTTGGTCACTTGATTTGAATCGTCAGGAACTTTTTTCAGGTAGATAAGATGAATACGATGGTCCACATATTTGAATGAATACACTCCCAAGGCCAGGCAGATCAGGTTGACAATCATGGCAATAGGGGCACTAAGGCCATCCGCCATCAAGTTGAAGCTCATTTCAGGTCCCAGCTGCCAGGCTTCAAAAACCCGGTTCTGATCCCATACTTTAAACCCGGCCCAACCCAGCAGGATAGAGGTATACACAAGACTGGTAATAGTTATCCACCCGGCGTGTTTTGCTTTTTGCGATTTCAGGATCAAAACAAAAATCGCTGCAACCATGGGAACAAAAACAGTCTGGGCAAGAAGACAGGACTCCATGTTACCTCCCTGCACCATAAATCAGGATAAAAAACAAAATGCCGGCAAAAGGCACCAGGATATACAACATATTCCATGAAAGTGACCTGGATTCTGTTTTTAAAGGGATCAGGTGTTTCAGCGCGTTAAACGGGGAGGCTGTCAATCTGTGGTGCACAATTTTATCCAGCCAGGCTTCAATCCCAAGGGACTGCTGCGGCAGAGATACAGCAACATAAATTAACTTATCCACTTTATCTTCTACGAAACCTGCAAATCCTTTTAATGGCTTGTGACAGAACTCAACGAATGCACGTCCCGGCAACCTGAAAAACCAATCTGTATCCAGATTTACCGCCCGAAGTTCCGGCGGATAAAACCCGGAAAGAGTAAGAACCGTAAAGGCAAGTGCGCCGAACAGCAGAAGTTCCAACATGCCAATGACATGGAAAAACGTGTAAGGTTGATAGTTTACCGGAAAGGGAAGCAAGGCATAAAGAGGCGCAGGATATATACCTAAAAAGATACAGATAAAAGCTGCCAGTCCCATGGCGATACGCATGTTCATGGGCGGTTCCCGGGTTGTAATCCCGACATCGTGACCAAAAAACACATAATAAGGCACCTTGATCCCGGCATGATGAAACACCCCTGCTGAAGCAAAAAGCAAAGCAAGCCAGATAAATGTCTGATGCGCCTCTGCAACCGCAGTCATGGTCAAAGATTTTGATACAAACCCTGAAAACAAGGGAAAGGCAGAAATAGATGCGGCCCCGATCATACAAAAAACCGCTGTCAGGGGCATGGACTTGTAAAGACCGCCAAGATCCGTTGCCCTGACCCTGCCGGTCATATGAAGCACTGCCCCCATGGACATAAACAAAAGTGCCTTGTAAATGATATGGCAAAAGGCATGGGCCACGACACCGTTAATGGCCAAATGGGATCCGATACCAATACCACAGACCATGAACCCCACCTGGTTGACCAGGCTGTAGGAAAGCACCCGGCGCATATCATTGGCAAGCACAGCATAGAAAATGGGAAAGCAGGTCATAAATGCCCCTGCCCACATAAGCACTTCTGTTCCTGGAAAAGTTCTGGCAAGTATATAAACCGCACTTTTCGTGGTCAAGGCACTCATGAACACAGCCCCTGTGACAGTCGCCCTGGGATAGGCATCCGGCACCCAGGCATGGAATGGAAAAATGGCAGCGTTAAGGCAAAATCCCGTGAAAATCAAATAGGTACCCGGGTCTCCCAAACCAATAAAGGAAAAAGCAGGGCTCCCTGTAAAAGAGACATAGCGGACAATGCCTGCAAGCAGGCAGGCCCCGCCAAAAAAATGCCATATAAAATACCTGAATGCAGCCTTTCTTGCCTCAGTGGTTTTCCGGGCCAGAATCAACATACAGGAGGCAATAGCCATCAGTTCCCAAAAAATATAGAGAGTAAAAAGATCACCGCTGAAAGTAACACCTAAAGCAGCACCTGCATAGATAAGGGCAGCCATATGCTGGGTGTTTTCTTTGATATGAAGTGCAAAAATCGTCCCGATAAACGTGATCAGGATAAAAACATATCCAAATATCCGGCTCAAAGGATCGATCCTGTTCAACAGCAACTTTTGACCTAAAAAAGGGACCTGCCAGCTGATACCGTCAGGTGCTAAGCTCAAGTTGGCTAAAGCAAGGCAAGGCAATATTAAAAGCCATGTAACTCTTGCCTTCCCTTTAAGCAGAGGCAGGAAAAAGGCGCCCAGTATAAAGACTGCAGATATGGGTATTGTCTCAGTCATAATACTCTTCCTTGCGCTGGACCAGCCTTCTTAAGCCTTTGGCGATAAAGATCAAGGCCACACAAGCGACATACCCGTAAGCCGCATAAAAAAAAGGCGCGCCTTCCCAAGGGAAGTGGACCTTGCGTTCCGCCATAAACCAGGAAACAAGGTCGACAGCCAAAAGCAGGACCAAACAAATATAGAACCCTGTACAAAAACGAGATGCAAATGCACTAATTTTTCCATGTTCTTCCATCAGCACCTCCTGTTAGTGAATAAATATAAACAACCCTGCAAGGTAGCCTGCGCACAAGACAACAAGAAGGTAAAACACCCTGCGGTAAACTCTGCTTCCCTCATGAAGCAGGGCCATTTTTTCATTGGTGTCAGAAAACCGGGCTGTTATCTCCCCGTTTTCCTGGCAAAACACATTACGATTTGGCTTCATGTTGACCTCCACTTAAGAAAAAAGGGTCGTTATAGCCAGGGTTGTCAAATCCAGGATGTAAAACGTATTTGGAAAAAAACAGAGCAATATCGAAATACCGGCCGTTATACCCAGCGGGATAACCATAAACAGATATAGGGGGTTACCAATTTCCTTCCAGCCTGAGTGGCTTTCAGAAGTTACGGCATCCGGGCCCGCCCGCTGGAAAAAAGCCATATTCACAATTGGAAAAAAATAGATCACATCCAAAACAGAACTGACTATTATAACCCCCAAAAGTACCCAAGCACCTGCCTGTACGGTTCCAAGGCACAGAAAATACTTACTTAAAAAGCCTGCTACAGGCGGCAGACCGCACATGCCAGACCCCCCTACGGCAAAAGCGGCCATGGTCACAGGCATCTGCCTGCCGATACCTGCAAGCTGGCTGAT
>JAKSAU010000731.1 GCA_022361535.1 Desulfobacterales bacterium | reverse complement strand
TGTTGAAGACATTTTAGAAGTCTCCTTCGGATCCAAATAAAATGTGAACGACGACTCACCCGTTTGTCGAGTTGCCGAAATAATCCTGCAGTCCTCACGTACTTCTGGTACGGTCCGACTGCAGGATTTTCCGGCGCTTTAAATACGGACAAGTTCTCGTCCCCATTTAAATCAGTTAGATATTATCAGGCTCATCAAAAACGATTTAAACCTGATGTTATCCATTTTTCATAATTGCGGAGGGAACATGCTTGAGACTATTAAAAAAAGCCTGCTAACCGGTGTAGGAATGGCCCTGCGGTCCAAGAAAGAAATTGAAACCCTGGCCAAAGAATTTGCCGAACAATCCGAGATGAACCAGCAGGAAGCCAAGGAATTCCTGGATGACTGCCGCAAGCGCTATGATGACGCCAAATCCGATTTAGACAAAAAAATCGAGGATACCATTGAATCCATTCTCAAGCGTCTGGATCTGCCAAACAAGGCAGATATTGACGCATTAAATGCCAGGGTGGACAAGCTGGCAGAAAAGCTTGAAAAAGACGGTTGATTCGGAGCCCAGCTTCCTAAATGCTAAGCATTAAGACCATTTCCAAGGTCACCAGGCGATACCGACATCTTATCCGGTATCAGCAAATCATTGGCATCATTCTTAAATACGGATTTGAGAATATCATTGATGCCATGAATATCGACCATTATATTGAGTCTGGGCTACGCTTCATTCCTTTTACCAAACCCCACGAAAAGGTGGAAAAACTCTCAAGGAACCAGCGAATTCGTATGGTTCTTGAGGAACTTGGCCCCACATTTATCAAAATGGGTCAGGTGCTTTCCACGCGTCCTGACCTGGTTCCTGTGGACCTGACCCGGGAACTGGCAAAACTACAGGACAAAATCCCATCCTTTGGATTTGACCTGGTCAAACAAATCATTTATTCCGAATTTGGTAAGCCATGGGATGAAGTTTTCCACTCAATGGAAGAGCGCCCTTTTGCCTCAGCATCTATTGGGCAGGTTCACCGGGCCATGCTCACACCGGATGAGCCTGTGGCGGTCAAAGTCCAGCGTCCGGGTATCAGAAAAATCATAGAAGTTGATTTGGAAATTATCCACTACCTGGCCCAGGTTATGGAAAACAACATTGAGGAAGTGGCGCTATTCCGGCCGGTGAAAATTGTTGAAGAGTTTGCCGCGACTCTGGAAAAGGAACTCGATTATACGGTGGAAGCGGCCAACATGGAGCAGATGGCCGAACAGTTTGATGAAGATGCCACCATTCATATCCCTAAGGTTTACCGGGCACATTCCAGCGAACGGGTGTTGAGTATGGAGTTTATCCAGGGTATCAAAGCCGACGACATCAAGGCCATTGACCACGCCGGCCTGGATAGAAAGCAAATCACCCGCGCAGGCGCAGACTTTATTATGCGCCAGGTCTTTGAGTTTGGATTTTTTCATGCGGACCCGCATCCGGGCAATATTTTCATTCTTGAAGACCAGCGTATCTGTGTAGTGGATTTCGGTATGACCGGTTTTGTGGATCAGACCACACGGGAATTATTTATCGACCTGCTTCACGGACTTGCCTCAAAGAATACCCGCATTACTGCTCGGCTACTCTGCGATTTAGCTGAATTTGATACGCCGCCCCAGATGAACCGCCTGGAAAAGGACATTGCCCTTTTTTCAGCCACGCATCTATCCAAGGCCTTAAAAGACATAAGCCCAAGCCGCATGGTACACCAATTTTTGGAGCTATGTGCATCTAACGGCCTTAGGATACCGCCGGACCTTTTTCTAATGATGAAGGCATTTATTTCAATTGAAGGGGTGGCCAGAAAACTTGACCCGGATTTTGATATGGTTGGTCATGCAAGACCCTATGTCAGGGCTGCTACACTAAAAAAGTATTCAGTGCCAAGACTCTCAAGGGACATTGCAGGAATCGCAAAAGAAACGTTCAACCTACTCCAGACCCTACCATCGGATACATCACAGCTTATCACACAGGCCAAACAGGGTAAGTTAAGAACCATCATTAAAATAGAAGGGCTTGAACGGATGATGATGACCCAGGATCAGACATCCAACCGGATCTCATTTGCCATCATTATTGCCGCCTTGATCCTTGGGTCAGCCATGATTTTGAACTCCCAAATTCCGCCAATGATATTCGGTGTTTCTTTTATCGGCATAGCAGGTTTTCTGGCTGCTGCTGTTATGGGTATCTGGCTGCTTGTTGCCATTATACGGAAAGGACGATTGTGAAAATGCGGTCTTATTCAAATTTTTTATTTAACCACATATTTTTTTATGATCTTATAACTAACGTCGGTAAAAAATGATGAGAAAACTCAAAGAAAAATCATCGGTCCCCGTCATAAGGATACCAATCTGACATCCTTAACCGGTCCACCTTTAAAATACCAATCTCATAGGACAGCGTATTAAACACTACTTTTCTGCCCTTGGAACCGCCCACATCTTCAGAAACAATCTTAATCCCCTTTCTATTGAGAATTTGCCGGGCATGGATAAAATTATCTTTGCCAATGTCTCTTGTCGAGACATCAGTATTAAATGCCCCACCGAAAATCTGGGCTTCAAGATGAGAGCGCTTGGACCCGTTTTCCTCCATCATTCGAATCAGTGCAATAACAGCAATGTTCCCGTAAAGAGCTGTTGATTTTTCACGATTTTGCACATACGGAAACAAAAAATGATTCATACCGCCGGTTTTCATTCGCTTGTCGTAAAGGCTAACCGATACGGACGATCCAAGAACCGTGGAAATGACCGTTGGTTTTTGAGGCAAATAAATATAACCCGGTCTTAAAAAATAATCTTTAGTGACAGGTGTTTCTGATTGTTTTGTCATGAATTTTTCTATTGTCTTTCAAAGTCTGCTTTTTTTTATCTTATTTACACATGGTTATCAACCCCTTGCTTATACATAAATTTGGATAAATCGTCTGATGTCGGAAAATTTCAGTCCAATATGCGTTTGCTCTTCCTATGAACCAAAAACCTTTTAGCAAATCTTGTAAAAAATGATTGTAAACCACAGGATCGTTATAAACTTGCCAATAATAACAAGCGTGTGGTAATATTCGAGTTTACAACAGTAAATTATGCAGACTACGAATAAAAGCTGAGGCCGCCCTGACTATCCGAATCGGACATTTGAGCATTGTTGATCATTTGATTTTGGGTATCGCCCTGCCCACAAATCCTGTGCAAGATCATGTGGCCCAGGATTTTGAAACCGACATTCATAGTTTTCCCATGAATTCATGGGAACAGCTTTCCACCGGATTAAAATGCGGGGACATCAATGCAGCATTTGTAGATGTTTCCCTGGCCATGGATCTGTTCGACCATGAACTTGAACTTGCCCTGCTCATGTTCACTCACAGGGGGGGCAGCAGAGTGATTGCCCCTGCATCAACCAAACGAATTGGTGATTTCAGGGGGAAAAGTGTTCTCATTCCCCACAGCCTGTCCGTTCAGCACATGCTGTTACATAAACTAATGGATGCAAGGGGCCTGCACTTAAAAGATGCCGAAGGGCAAGAAAACGTCCGGTCAGAGACAGCGTATCCGTCACTTATGCCCCAAATGATGGAGCAGGACCTTGACGGAGATATAGCCGCTTTTATGTGCCCGGCCCCATTTGGAAATGCCGGAATTGAGGACAATACATTAAAATGCCTGCTCAATTCCCAGGCACTGTGGCCGAACCACCCCGGTTCAGCTTTTGTGGTTCATAAGGACCTGCTTAAAACGCAAAAGCAGCCCCTTGCAGAACTACTTAAACGATTTTTCCAGTCGGCCCAGGCGCTTGAAGGGTGCAGGCAAAGTGACACATTAACCCATGACAGCATCCCACATCTGGCTGGAGAGTTTTTAAAACAACCCGCGAACAAGGCGGTTGATACCATAAGAACCACTGGAGTAAGTTTCTCCCCGGAAACACTGGTTCCGGCCCCAGACCTTTTAGATATCGTCCAGAGCTATATGGGCGGCACAATGGGAGTGCTAAAGGGCACAACAGACCTTGATAATTTTGTTAAGCCAACGATAGCACAAACCACATTATCGGAACTGAAACCTTGAAAATAGATATTGAAAAAGTCAGCAAAGCGTACCACCATCCGAATAAAAAAGATCAGGAAGTTCTCAAGGATATATCCTTCTCTATCGACCCGGGAGACTTTGTCATTATTTTAGGTGAATCCGGATGTGGGAAAACGACCCTTCTCAACCTTTTGGCAGGCCTTGAAACACCGAGTTCTGGTGAAATTTGTGTGGATGGAAAAGAGATTTCAGGCATCCATCCCTCACGGTCCATGCTGTTTCAGCAGCCAGCTCTGATTCCATGGCTTAGCGTAAAAGAAAATGTAGCGTATGGCTGTAAAATACGAAAAGATATAGAAGATCTGGATTACCGGGTGAACCAGTTTCTTGAAATCATGGGGCTGACCGGAGCAGCCGATGCAAAACCGGATCAGCTTTCACTGGGTATGGCGCAACGGGTGTGCCTGGCAAGAGCACTCGTCGGAAGGCCGTCTGCACTGCTCCTTGATGAGCCGTTTGCCTCTTTGGATACCTTTACCCAAGCCCACATCCAGGAAGAATTAATTCATTTATGGCTGTCGGAAAAATTTACTGCTGTGTTTGTTACCCACGATATTGATGAAGCCATACGACTAGGTAATAAAATTGTGCTTTTGGCAGGCGAACCTGCCAGTATCACCCAGATATTTGAAATAAACGAGGAATACCCAAGGGAGCGTCATCATCCTATAATCAAAGAATTTAGAACAAATATCCTTGAGCGATTCAAAAACGCCTACCTGGCTAAACGGAGGATACTATAAAGATGATGATTCCCCCTGATGATAAAATTACCGCCGGGGTATCCAGGCGTGACTTTCTAAAGTCTGCAGCCCGGGCTGCCGGGGCTGCCGCCTGTGCTCCGTTGATAATTCCTCAAAGAGCACTGGGCAAGCAGACACCTCTTAAATTAGGGTATCTTCCCATAACGGATGCCACTCCCTTGCTCGTTGCCCACGGGCTTGGCTATTTCGCACAAGAAGGACTTGAGGTTGAACGGCCTGTCATGGTCAGATCCTGGAAAGTACTCAGCGAATCATTTCTGGCCGGGAAATTCAACCTGACCCATATGCTATTTCCCATACCTGTCTGGATGCGATTTAAACAGGGTGTACCCATAAAGGTATTGGCCTGGGACCACACCAACGGCAGTGCAGTGACTGTACGCGGCGAATCAGATATTCGCGGTTTCGGCGACCTGGGCGGAAAACAGGTCGCGGTTCCTTCATGGTATTCCATGCACAACCTGCTTATGCAATTGGGGTTGCAAGAACAGGGATTAACAGCAGTAATTCGCCCCCAGTCAGCATCTTTGGCGCCCCATGAAGTCAACCTGTTCATTCTGCCGCCACCTGATATGCCCACTGCACTTTTAGGAAAAAAGATAGATGCTTTTATTGTGGCCGATCCCTTTAATGCCTTGTCGCAAGAAAAGTTTTCAGCCAGAATCATGCGCTATTCCGGAGATATCTGGAAAAACCACCCCTGTTGTGTTATCGTGACCCATGAAAACCTAATCAGGCAGGACCAGGCAATGGTTCAAAAAGCGGTAAATGCAATCGTCAGAGCCCAGGCCTGGTGCTTGAAGAATCCAAAGGAAACTGCCCATCTGCTCAGCCGGGACGGTGAAGGCTACCTGCCTGTACCGGAATCTGTGTTGAACAGGGTGTTTGGTACGATATCGGATAGTGAGCTGGTTCACCCCCAGTGGGGAGTGGAACGCATCGGATTCCAGCCATTTCCCTATCCGTCTGCCACACGGTTTATTGTGGAGCAAATGAAAAAGACCAAAGTGGAAGGCAATACAGATTTTTTGGCATCCCTTGACGCGGGTGCAGCCACCGAGCAATTGGTGGATGACACCTTTGTCAGGAAAGCCCTGGACGATATGGGCGGGATGGCCGGATTTTGCCAGTGTGATACTAAAGATATTTTTACCAGGGAAGAAATCGTTGAAATCAACTGACACACTTTCCCCCCGCAGGTCCAGGCAAGCTGGTCTGACCCCTTTTTTTACGCGGATCTGGTTCGGATGGAAATACGAACTTCTGGGACTGGTTCTTTTTGCAGGCCTTTGGGCAGCGGTAACCGGCTTTCTTTTTACCCGGCCTGAACTATCCCAATTTAAAGGGTTCTTGCCAGGTCCGACCCTTGCTGCTCTTGCAGATGCATTCCAGAGTTCACGATTCTGGATATCGGTTTTTGCAAGCCTTCGCAGGATTGTTTTAGGCATTGCACTGGCTGCAGTCATTGGGCTTCCACTGGGCGTTTTAATCGGTTTTTTCCCGCGGTTGAGGGGACTTTCCTATTCCCCAATCCAGTTTGTTAGAATGATCAGTCCCTTGTCATGGATGCCCATTGCCTTGCTTTTATTTGCCAGCTTTGAGTCGGCTGTGTATTTTTTGATTGTAATGGCTACGATTTGTCCTATAATACTGAACACGGCCATTGGGGTTATGGATATCAATCCCCAGTGGATCAAAATGGCCCTGAACCAGGGAGCCAATAGTGTTCAACTCATACGGACAATTGTTATACCTTATTCTATTCCGCATATGATGACCAGTCTGAGGCTGGCATTGGGGGTGGCATGGATTGTGTTGGTTCCGGCTGAATTTTTAGGGGTTTCTTCCGGTCTCGGTTATCTGATAAACGATGCCCGGGATACAATGGAATATGACAAGCTTATGGCAATGATCATTGCCATAGGCATTCTAGGATTTCTTTTGGACAGGGCGTTCCAGAAGCTGCAGCACATGTATAGCTGGTCTTGGAATGAATAAATAATGAATTATACGATTATAAAAAAATAAACACCATACAGGATATTTTAAGGAGCAATTTATGGCGGTAGACCCGAACATTAAAATTGTTGTGGCAGACGATTCAGGCACCATGAGGATCATGTTCAAGCAGATCTTAGGTAAGGCTGGCTTTACTAACCTTGTCATGGCGGTCAACGGTGCCGACGGGTTGGAAAAAGTAAAGGCTGAAAAACCAGACCTGGTAATTTCTGACTGGAACATGCCCCAGGTGGACGGGCTTGAATTCTTAAAGGCCTTAAGGGAAATCGAAGAATTTAAAACCCTGCCCTTCATCATGGCCACCGCCCAATCTGACAAAGGCCAACAAATGGCTATCATGGAAGCTGGCGGAAACGCACACTGTCCCAAGCCATTTGACGAGGCACAGATTACCCAAGCCATTGAAAAAGCATTTTCAGGCGGAATGTCGGAAACTCAGCGGGTTAAAAAACAAAGAAGCATCATCGGTGGACGGGTCGAACTCAATGTTGCTCATATCCAGATCACTGACCACCTGGCTCTGGGTGCTCTCAAACACAGAATCCAGCAAGGGGATGTGGAGCCCCAGCACTTTGACCTGAGCACCAGCCTTATGGCCGGATGGAACCCCATCCAGGAAGGTCTTGAAAGCGGGGAGATCGATTGTGCATTTGTTCTGGCGCCAATTGCCATGGATTTGTTTGCCTATGATTCTCCCATTCAGCTGGTTCTTTTTGCCCATAAAAACGGTTCTACCTTTGTCCGCTCCAGGCATTATGACCATAGATTCGATTCTCTGCAGAGCTTCTATAAATATAAGGTCGTGGATATCCCGCACAAGATGTCCGTTCACCACATGCTGGCCCACAAATTTTTAAAAGAACTGGGACTCAAACCGGGTGTACCCGGAAAAAAAGCTATCAACGTTAGATTTGAAGTTGTTCCTCCTGTCAAGATGCCCGGCATCATGAAAGAAAATGAAGACGTTGCCGGATTCATGGTTGCAGAACCGGTTGCAACAAAGGCCATCAAAGGGGAGATCGGCAACCTGGAATTTTACTCTGCTTCACGCTGGGAAAACCACCCCTGCTGTATCGTGGCAATGCAAAAAGATTTTATCCAGGATCATCCCGAAGCCGTCCAGGAATTTGTTTCCCTGCTCATTGATACCGGAGAATACATTGAAAACGACAAAAACCGGGCATCCCAGATCGCAGTTAACTTCCTGGATCCTGAAGGCAAGATGGGACTAAATCCCCAAGTCCTTCAGAACGTTTTTTCCCAGCCCATGGCTATCCGGTGGGACGGACTTTATCCTGAAGCGTCAGACCTTGACAAAATCCAGAGATATATGCACGATGTGATGGAAATCGGTAAAATCATTGATCTTGAAAAGTTCATTGAAAGCAGTTTTGCCAATACTGCCTATAACATTTAAAACGAGGTAGCCGGATGAAAATCACTGACCCGGAAGTTATAAGAAACGGAGAAAAAGACCTGATCGATTCGGTCCAGGAGGACCTTGACCTTGACGCTGTCAGGGAAATCCTTAAAGAAAGAATGGCCGTTGCCGCCCTGGCATCAAAGGGGGGACAGATTGTGGTCCATGATAACAACATTGCCTTCAGACTTGATTTTGAAATCAACATGAGCGGCAGCCTCTTGTTTGACCGGGATGGGAATTTCATTGATGAACAGGCACCTCAAAGCGCGTCGCCAGAACCAGAGGCAGGTAGCGTTGAGCTGGACATGGACGATGAGCTTCTGGATGATAACTTTGGTTTTCCGGAACCAGATGATGACACATCCGAATCAGACCAGGATCTGGATGACGAGGAAGAAGAATTGTCCATAGATCTTCCGGATTACGGTCTGGATGATGATGACCTGGATGATGAATTGGATACCGGCCTTGAGGACGATATAACAGAAGAAGCACCTACAGATAACCAGGCGGCCGATCCCGGGTTGGATGTTGAAGACCTTGATGATGAGGACTTAGGGTTGGATGATGATACTGTGAATAAGGAAGTCGCTCCAGACTCAGACTCCGGTGAGAATACCGACCTTGATAATGAATCGTCTGACACCCAGGACCTGGACGACGATATCAATGATATTCTCAAAGAAAGCCGTGAATTCTGGGAACAGAAAAAAGAATCCTAAAAGTTAGGGAACCAATGACCGTATCTCCTATCAATATGGATGAACTCAACGAAATCATGAATTCGGACCAGGAACTGATCAAAGAATGCTTTGACGATTTCCTAACAGATTATCCGGATATCATAATAGAGATTCGAACGGCAATCGACACGGAGAATTTTGAAGACCTGGACAATAGCGCACACAAGCTCAAAGGCATATTCAAATACCTGGCAGCGGACCAGGCTGCTCAAGCGGCCCTGGAACTGGAAAAGGCAGGAAGGAACCAGGACCCGGACAACCTGCTTAAAAAATTATCCGTACTGGATACCCAATGCAAGGAAGTGGCAGAATACATCCAAACCATTTCCACCTGACCCTACCCAAAATTCAAGTATTAAGCCCTTGCAGATAAAATCTCTACAAGGGCTTTTTTATTGGCTATAGCGGTCTTTAAAAAATGTTCTTTTATACAGCGGATAGATTATAGCGTCTCTCAAAAATATTTTCCTCTATAATGTAGGTAGATAATTATCGATAGCACCCTCAAATGGGGGGGAATTCAGTTTAAGTCCTTAAGCTCGTTTATTTTAAGAAGGCTGCATCAGGCGGATTTTTAAAAAAATTCAGCAGCCGCTTCTTAGAATAAACGGGCCGGTTTTTGTATATGGCTTGCCCCTGTTCACCAGGCCAAATCAAGGGGAAGGAATAAAGTCTTTTCCAATGAGATAGACTAACGCGCCCAATACATGGCTTGTTTTATCGCCTGTATAAGCTTTTCCATGTCATCAGGGTAAATATCGCCTATATTTCCGATACGAAAGGTGTCTGCTTCGGTAACCTTACCCGGGTAAATTACAAATCCTTTAGCCTTAAGACGGTCATAAAAATCAAAGAACCTGTACTCAGGATGGGCCGGGCTGTGAAATGCCGTAATAATGGGCGACTGGTATTCTCTTGGCAGCAGCGGTGCAAACCCTAAGTTTTCCATCTGCTCGACCAGGATCTTCTGGTTTTGAGTATACCGCTGCCACCGTTTTTCAACCCCGCCCTCTTTGACAAGTTCCTCCAATGCTGTTGCAAAGGCCCGGACCACGTGAGTAGGAGAGGTGAACCGCCATTTACCTTTGCCTTTTTCCATTGTTTCCCATTGATCGAACAAATCCAGGCTAAGGGAGCGGCTGTTGCCCTGGGCAGCTGAAAGTGCAGATTTCTTTGCAATCACAAATCCGAATCCAGGTACCCCCTGGATACACTTATTTGCAGACGATACCAGAAAATCAGCCCCGATTTCATCCATATCCATGGGGATACCCCCAAAACTGGACATTGCATCCACGATGAATCCCTTGCCATGACCTCGGACAATCTCACCTATTTTTTTGATGGGATTGAGCATGCCGGTTGTGGTCTCACAGTGAACCACTGCCACATGGGTGATTTCGTGGTCTAATTTTAACGTCTTGTCCACTTGGTCCAGGTCAGGTGGGGAAATATCCCCTGAATCAAGCATTTTCCAGGCTAACCCCATTCGATCGGCAATGGTGGCGATCCTTCTGCCATAAGCGCCATTGGCCAGGACCAAAAGCTTTCCGTTTTTTGGGACAGCCGTTCCAATGCAGGCCTCGACACTGAATGTACCGCTGCCCTGCATGAGCACGGCTGTATATCCTGTCCCCTGCGCTGCCATGGCCACCAGATCCGCGCGGATCTTTTCAACAATATCATTATAGTCACGATCCCAGGTGCACCAGTCCCTTAACATGGTTGCCTTGACAGATGGCGTGGTTGTCAAAGGACCGGGGGTCAACAGTAAATACTGATTTTCAGGTATTGAAATGGTAGTCATAACGATTTTCCTTTAAAAAACGAAACGTCAGGCGGTTTCCCAGGCAAACGCCGCGTCAAGAATATCAATTGCTTGATCCAGTTCGGATGGGGTAATAGTCAACGGCGGGGTCAGGGTGAGAAAATTTCCTTTTGAGACTTTGAAACTCAACCCTTTTTCAAGACATTTGTACATGATCCGGTCTGCAGCTTCCCGGGCGGGGGTTTTAGCCTGCAGGTCTTCAACAAGCTCTGCGCCAAAAAGCAGGCCCTGTCCTCTAATGTCTCCAACCAAATCGTACCGGACCGCAAGATCATGAAGCCGGGTCAAGGCATGTTCTCCTAAGTCCCTAGAGCGGGATAAAAGGTCGTGGTCATCAATATAATTCAGGGTGGCCAAAGCAGCGGCACAAGCAACAGGGTTTTTTTCATGGGTATAATGACCTAAGGCCCGGTCCGGAGCAAGATCCAGATCACCTCTGGCAATCAGAGCTGAAAACGGCAGAATTCCTCCGCCAAGTCCTTTGCCGATGACAACCATATCCGGCACAACCCCGTAATTTTCAAACGCAAACATCCTGCCGGTCCGTCCTAAACACACAGCGGTTTCATCAAACACCAAAAGAGTGCCGTGCCGATCGCAGGACTTCCTGACCGCCTGCCAGTAGCCGGTCGGCGGTGGTACAATGTAAGTGCACCTTATGGGTTCAGCCACAAGGGCGGCCACATCTTTTTCCTGTTCCAGCACATAGTCAATATACCGGGCACATTTCAAACCGCATCCATCACAGTCTTCCGAGTCATTGAACAGGCACCGGTATGGATCAGCCGGCGGAACATGCTCGGCCCCCGGCATCATAGGCCCCATATTCTGTCTAAACAGAGATTCTCCGCCTATGGAAATGGCATCAAGCGAGGCACCGTGAAAAGATTCCCACATGGAAAGGGTCTTGTGGCGGCCTGTAGCAATCCTGGCAAGTTTTAGGGCCATGCCCACAGATGAGGTTCCGCCCGGTGCAAAAAGCACCTTGTCCAAATTACCCGGGGCTATATCTGTCAGCCGCTCAGCCAGTTTTACCGCCTGTTCATTGGTGTACCTTCGGGTGCAAAATGAAAGACGCTCAATCTGCTCTGTCACAGCCTGAACCACATTGGGATTAGAAAACCCCACCTGGTGTACGGAGTTGCCATGGAAATCCAGAAAAGATCGCCCTTCAAGGTCAATAATAGATGCGCCCTCACACCCTTTCAATGCATTGATGCAGGGTGTGGACAAGGACTGGTGCAAAAATACCTTGGCGTCCCGGTCCAATAAGTCAACAGTAGACTTATCCAGGGTGTTCATCCAACCTTCCCGATTAGGGGACAGGTTGGAGTCGCCTTCTGAAAGGTCCGGGGTATGCCCGGACCTTAAAATTCCACCTGCCGTGGCCATCAGGCCACTCCCAGGGGCTGTTCGCCTGTTGCCAAGCGTTCGTTTATGGCTTCAATAACCGGGACGACATCTGCAGTCTGCTCCAGCACATAATGGGCACCAGCCGCTTCAAACCGCTGTGTAATCTCGTTGATCCGGGCTTCTCTGTCTGTTGAATCAAGGGCTTCAAGATCTTGCCGGGTAAGTCCCATTTCATTGCCGGTCTTTACAATGCCAATGGTCCACATGCCTGCATTAAGGCCCTCTTCAATGTCTGCAATGGTGTCCCCGATTTTGACCATGGCTTCCATGGGATAGACACCCAGCTCTATGGCATTCAAATAGCACATCCAGGGATATGGCCTGCCTGCAGGCGCATCAGAAGAGCAGAAAATCGCATCAGGCGCATATCCTTTTTCTTTTGCAGCAGGAACGAGGACATCCATCATTTCCTGGACATAACCTGTACAGGAACCGATCTTGATTCCCATTGCACGGATCTGACCAATGGTCTCCAAGACACCGGGGATGGGATCTGAGTGGTTGGCAATGGCTGCCACCATCATGTCGGCTGTTCTGTCGTAAAGTTTATCAATATCCGGTTCTCCTGGCAGGCTGCCAAATTTGTCCTGCCAAGCCTTTGAAACACTTTCAAGGGAACACATCTGGCGAATATGCTCTTTTTTTTCAATACCCATGAACTGACGGGCTTCATGAACCGTCACCTCAATGCCCTGCTCTTTGAATACGTCAACAAACACAGCGGCCGGCCCCATGCACCCGTAATCGACAGCAGTTCCGGCCCAATCCAGAACAATCGCTTTAACGGAGCCGGTGTAGGCTTCTTTTCTAACAAATACGCTCATTTTATCTCCTTTTTAATTTCACACCCGGGCGCTTTCCAAAAGATATCCGCCGGGCACAACCTCTAAGCTCTATTTAATCTTTTATCCACGCGTCCAGGCCTGGGTTCTTTCCTTTATTTTTTTGGTTCCCAGAGAATAGACCGTACGGACTATAATATTGGTAAATACAACCAGCATAGACATGGCACACGCCGGTGCAATATCTCCTGCATCATCCATATTAGCAATGGCAACCGAAGCCAGTGGAATATCTGCCGAATACAGGAAAATCACAGCAGACACGGTAGCCATAGAATTGACAAAATAATAAGACCCCACCTCTAAAATGGCAGGTAAAGATACGGGTACTGTGACCCTGAAAAAGGTTCTGTAAAACGGTACACCCATGGAGTCCGATACCTGCTCAAACTCAATATCCATCTGTTTGAGGGCTGTTGAAGCAGTTAAAAACCCCACTGTATAAAAATGAACAATATTGGACAACACCAGAATGCCCATGGTGGCATACAGAAAATTAAACGGGTTGGGAACAAAGGCGCCCATAATAGTCCATCCCTTGGCATTAAAAAAGAAGATATAGGCCAGGCCGATTACCAGGCCGGGCAACGCCAAAGGCAGAATGGACAAAAAGTATACCCCCTGCCGTACCGTGGACATGACACGGATTTTTTCGGTTAAATAAGCGGTGACAAAAGTAATGGCCGTTCCCAATATGGCTGAATACAGACTCATGCGAATGGAATTGAAAAACGCTGCATACCCTCCTCCTCCCATGCCTGTAAATTTATAATGCCAGAATCCCAAGCTCAGCTTATATGGCCACACTTTTACCAGAGAGGCAAACAGCGCGGTTGAATAAAAGGCCAGAACCGCAAAGGCAATCAGACTGCAAAAAGCCAGGGCTGCATTATCCTTGAGCGGATCAGGCTTATTGACCAGGGGTACGGACTTTGCCGCAATCATTGCCACCTGCTTGGCCTGGACAATCCGGTCCACGATAAAGGCGATCACCGTCGGAATCAGCAGAACGACTGACACAACAGCACCCATGACAAAATTCTGCTGGCCGATCACCTGTTTGTAGATATCTGTTGCCAGGATATTAAAATTGCCTCCTACAACCTTGGGGGCTCCGAAATCGGTAAATGCCAGTATGAAGCAAACAAAAAAGGCTGAGACCAAACCATACTTGATGCCCGGTAGGGTAACAGTGAAAAAGGTGCGCACCCTGCCCGCCCCCATGGAATTGGCAGCCTCATAAAGCCTGGCATCAGTAATGGCAAGGGCGATGCTTAGAATCAGCATGGCCTGGGGAAATGTATAAATCACTTCTGATGCAATTATGCCCACAGGACCGTATAAAGGGATCTTGATTCCGGGCAAAATGCCGAAAAACCCTTTAGTGATCAGTCCTTTTCTGCCAAACAGATAAATCAGGGCGATTCCGTTAAGCAGTGTCGGCGCAAAAAGCGGCATCATTGCAATGGACTTGAAAATACCTTTGCCCGGCATGCAGGTCCGGCAAAGTGACCATGCAAAACAGAATCCCAAGGGCACGGCAATGCATGTGGTCGCCAGGGCAACAATCAGGCTGTTGCCAATGGATCTGGACAAGGCAGGTGACGCAAAGTATTCCGCGTAATTGGCAAACCCGACAAACTGCCCCTGCGCATTGGTTAAACTCTTGAGCAGCAAAGACCCCACTGGCAGAACAATAGTTACCAAAAGCCAGATCAAAGCCAATAGTATCAAAAACCGTTTGAGCTGTTCCTGGCCAAAAGTATCGAATATCTTGAACCGGGGTATGGAAGATGCAGTCGTGCTAACCATGTAGCCGGTACTCCTCTTGGTTACCGTCCGGGCCAGGACGGTCGGTTTTAGAAGATTTGCCATAGACCAACAGCCGGTCTGCAGGCATGAGCAGATGGACCGGACGGCCAATCTCTAAGGTTAATGCCGAGATGGTCTCCCGCGGCACATCCGCCTTGATCCAGGGAAGTCCTTCTACCTGTAAAGAGAGCTCAAGCCTGAAAAAAGATCCCCGGTATTCCACAGATCTGAGCACCGCAGAAAATCGATTGGCCTCAGGGCCGTCCAAACCGACCACCTTGATATCTTCAGGCCGAATGGCCAGGGTAGCCCGGTCCCCATTGACCAATCCATTGGTTTCTTCCAGTTCAGACACTCTAAAATTTTTTCCCGCAACCACGTAACATCCTGAATCGACCTTTCTTGCCTGCTCCATAAAATTCATGGACCCGATAAAAGAGGCCACAAACGGTGTTGCAGGTGATTCATATATTTGTGTGGGACTTCCTTTTTGTACAAGCTTGCCTTGATTCATCACAAGAATCCGGTCTGCCATGGTCAAGGCTTCCTCCTGGTCATGGGTCACCATGATGGTGGTAACGCCCAACCGTTTTTGAAGGTCACGTATCTCTTGCCGTAACCGTATCCGCACCTTTGCATCCAAGGCAGACAATGGTTCATCCAAAAGCAATAGATCAGGAGACAGGGCCATAGCCCGGGCCAACGCCACCCGCTGCTGCTGACCGCCTGACAACTGGGATGGATATTTGTGGCCCAAACCTTCAAGACCTACCAGTTCCGTAAGTTCTTCCACCTTATCCCTTATTTTTCCTTTGGAAAACTTACCGACCAGCCCATAACCAATGTTGGCAGAAGCCGTAAGATTAGGAAACAAAGCATATGACTGAAACACGATACCCACATTACGCTTGGATACAGGCAAACCGGACACATTATTTCCATTGATGCTCACACGGCCGGTATTATGTTTTTCCAAACCGGCCACCACTCTAAGCGCCGTGGTTTTCCCGCATCCGGACGGCCCCAGGATGGATAGAAACTCACCCTTTTCGGCAGAAAACGAAACATCATCCAATGCCCGTACCGGTCCGTAATGCTTGCTTACCCTGTCCAATGCCAGATAGGCCGTATCCATGTTATTTCCTTTTAGACTTTTCTAATTTTATCCTCCCCGGAGGGAAACAAAGCTTCCATCCGGGGAGGGGTATAACTTGCCGGTTTGAGTGAGAACTTGCCCAGACGCGAGGTGTAACCTAAAGGTCAGGCCCAAGAATTTTTAATACCGGAGCGTGCTGCGGCACGTGAGGGTTTAAAAACTCAAAGCAACTAAGCAGGTGGGTAAGTTATCGCTCAAACTTTACTTGGCGTCGCTTTTGCCGTCGTACCTATTGGCCCACTCTTTGAGAATACGCATCCGGTTCTTGGCAGCCCACTGAAAATCATTGTCAATCAACTGTGCTTCCGGGTCTTTGGGAAATCCGTCAGGAATAGGAGCACCAGTATTGTAAGCAGTTACAGGATACACCTTGGCATATTCCTTCATCACAGGCTCGGAAATGGCCCAATCCAGGAAAGTCTTTGCAGCAGGTTTAATACTGGCTTTTTTAATCAGACAGTTGGCTTCCACGTCCCACCCGGACCCTTCAACAGGGAACATGGTAATAACGGGTTCGCCTTTGGCTTTCTGCATAAAGCCCCTGTAGGCAAAAGACATGCCGATGGGCAATTCACCGGCACCGGCAATCTTACAGGGTTTGGAACCTGAATGGGTGTAACGGGCCATATTTTTATGCAGTTTATCAAGATATGCCCAGCCTTGTTTTTCGCCTTTCATCTGGAGAATGGCAGATACAGTCAGAAAACCTGTACCGGAAGAAGCAGGGTTCGGCATAACCAAATGATTCTTGTAGACAGGATTCAAAAGGTCATCAAAACTTTTAGGAATAGGCAGATTAAGATCTTCACACTCGATAGTATTTACGCAGAATCCGGTCATCCAGGCTTTGATCCCTACCCAGTGGGGAACCGGATTAGAATCTTTCATCTTGGCCACAACCCTTTCAATACCTTTGGGGGCATAGGGTTCTACCATACCGGCCTGGTCACAGAGCATCAGGCTTGTAGCAGCAGTTCCCCAAACCACGTCTGCCTGGGGATTGTCTTTTTCAGCCAACAATTTGGCAGTGACAATACCGGTTGAGTCCCGGACGATTTTCACATTGATTTCAGGGTGGCTCTTTTTAAGCAGCGCAAGATATCTGGGGATTTCATCATCTTCCAAAGCGGTGTAGACAAGAAGGTCCTCTGCCTGCACAGGGGACATAAGTAAACCAAACAGGGCAAATGCCGCTGCTATAGATTTCAACAGAAATTTCATCTTTCATCTCCTTTGTTTAACTGTTTTAAAACGCGATATTTTTCTTTCTCTTTTTCCGCAATATCAAGGAAGGCGGCTATCACCTTGAGTTCCCTGTATTCCGGTTGGCACACAAAATATTGATGGGCTTTGAGATCTGTCCCTTTTATTTTTATCTTTGTAAGACGCTCATCAGGGCCGAACTCATCTTCCAAGGCAATGCCGAACCCAACGCCTGCAGCCACGACCTCTTTCATGGCATCCCAGTTATCCAGCTCCAGCATGATTTTTGGCTGGATATCTTTTTTTTCCATACATTTATTGAAGATCTGACGGGTCATGGACGGGGTGTGCAAAGCAACCATTTTTTCTTCGTGGAGTTCCCGAATGTGTATACTGTTTTTTGATGCCCAGACATGACCTTTGGAAACAAAAAGAAGAATTTCCTGCTCACTGTATTTCAGGGAGTGAAGCCTTGGATCCGGTTCAAGTGCTGTCACCTCTGCCACGTCTACCCTGCAGTCCAGGACGGATTCCATCAAGCTTTCGGAATGACCGATGCTTGCTTTGACCCGAACACCCGGATACTGTCCCATGAATTTGGCAATGAGCCCTTTAACAAAATAATGGCAGGAAAGGCCGATATGAATTTTCCCGGAAAGGATTTCACTGGCTTCTTTGAGGCAGGTGTCCATTTCATCCAGCAGCCCCATGACTTTTCTTCCTGTCTTAACCAGTTCCATACCAAGATCAGAAAGGTGGATCTGCTTGCCCCTGCGAAAATAAACCCCAACACCGTACCGTTTTTGAAGCTCTCTTAATTGCAGAGAAACTGCAGGTTGACTGATTCCCAGATACTGGGCTGCCCTGGAGAAATTTTTTTCCTTGGCAACCGCATCAAGAATTCTTATTTGGGCAATGGTGATATGATCCATGTCTAATCCGTTTTGTTTAGGGTTGCCTCAACCTATATAAAAAGGATTAGACTTGAGTTATCTGGAAATTATCATTCTATTAATAAAATTTATGATAACTTATACTGCCCAAACCAAAACTTATACCAATGCAATTTAACCAACTGAGAAATTTAGTATTGCAATTTTAAAGGGGTTAACGCTATTCTCCGGGCAAGCTGACTGTCAACACGCTCTATGCATTGTTTTTTAATGACGGTTCATATATCAGAGTTAGTTAGTGTCTATAATCTGTTGAAGGAACATGAAACAATGGAAATAAATCTAAAAGATCTGGATCCAAGACATGCACATGATCTGCTGACAAGTGCCATAATCCCAAGGCCAATTGCATGGGTATCGAGCATAAATGAACGCGGACAACTCAACCTGGCACCTTTCAGCTTTTTTACCGGTGTATCATGGTCCCCTCCGGTACTTGCCTTTTCTGTTGTCAACCGTTCGGATGGAACCATGAAAGATACAATAAAGAATATCAGACAAGTGCCCCAGTTTGTTGTCCATACGGTATCCGTCAGCCATCTTTCCATCATGGAGCACAGTGCCGAATCTCTTCCCTATGGTGAAGATGAGATGTCCATAAAAGGGATTCACTGGCTACCCTCAAAGATCGTAAAACCCTACCGAATTCAGGAGGCTAAAATTGCTTTTGAGTGTGTCGTTGAAAAAATAGTGACTGTGGGTGAAGGCCCGGATGCCGGTAATCTGATTCTCGGCCGCATCCAACTTGTTCATGTAAGGGACGACTTATTAAAGAAAACCAACGGTAGAGAGATAGACTGGCTTGGCATGGATACACTTGGCAGACTTAGCGGTAACCGTTACTGCGATCTCCATTCGGTGATTGAGGGCAAAAAACACTAGTCCCGTCCAACTCCCCTGCGCGATACCAAGCTATCCAAAATCAAGGCTGTAACAATAAATGGGTCACTGAGAATCAGGAACATAATTATGATTGAGACATACAGAGGCGTGGTTTACCCAAACCAATTAGACCACATGGATCACATGAATGTTCAGTGGTACACATCAAAATTTGATGAAGCAACATGGCATTTTTTCTCAGCCATAGGAATTACAAGCGCATATATCCGCGAAGAAAAAAGGGGAATGGCCGCCATCGAACAAAAAACCCGTTATAAATCGGAAGTGCTTGCCGGAGATTTGCTCATCATCAAATCCAAGGTTTTGGAAACCACTGATAAAACCATTCGTTTTCTGCACATTATGTATAATGCAGAAACCCAAAAAGAAGTGGCAACATCTGAATTACTAGGGGTCCATATTGACCGGATAAAGCGCAAAGGCTGTTTGATTCCTGAAAATATTAAGGCAAGGTGTAAAGAATTGATCCATGAATAAAACTCATAGCCAGACTGCTTTTCAACCTCTTTTTATAAGGAAAATCTAATGATTCAGGGAATCAGCCACATGACAATTGTCGTTGAAGATCTTGAGAAGACAGCCAAGTTATTTTGTGAAGGGTTAGGAGCCCGGGAAATTTACGACAGCAAAGTGAAAAGCTACTCCATCTCCAGGGAGAAGTTTTTCATCATCGGGGGAATTTGGCTTGCCGCCATGGAAGGCCCCAAAGGTGAAAAATCATACCGGCATATTGCATTTCAGGTAGACCAACAAGATCTGGCTGAACTTGAAACACGAATCACGGCCCTTGGGGCAACAATTGTTCCTTCACGATCACGCGTTCAAGGGGAAGGAAATTCTTTATATTTCTAT
>JAKSAU010000136.1 GCA_022361535.1 Desulfobacterales bacterium | reverse complement strand
ATTTCGCTCACGTACGGAACGCCGGTCAGATTCCGGTGCGTTGAGAAACAGAAATTCCCGTTTATTAGAAAACTATAATCGCCACCGTTTTCGAAAGAAGCTCTTTGTTATTGCTCTTGTTCCGGTGGTGTTCTTACTCATCGGATCGGCGGTTGCGTTCGGATCGGCGGATATCAGCTTTCTCGATGTTTACCGGGTTATCGTTGCCCGATTATTACCCTTTGCCGATCTTTCCGTTGATTCCGCTCACGCCGGTATTGTGATATGGAGGCTGCGGCTTCCGCGAATCATCATGGGACTTCTCGCGGGACTCGCCTTGGGCTCCAGCGGGGCGGTTATGCAGGTCGTTCTTCGGAACCCTCTGGCCGATCCCTATATGCTGGGAATATCTTCAGCAGCCAGCTTCGGTGCTTCCCTTGCCATCGTTTTGGGCTGGGGTATTGTATCTGGCTCGTATATGGTGATTGGGAATGCATTTGTCTTCTCGATGTTGTCTTCGCTCCTTATCCTGCTCTTTTCCTCAAGGAAGAACGCCACCCCTGAAACCATGGTATTGACGGGACTGGCCCTGCTTTTCTTCTTCCAGGCCATGACGACCATCATTCAGTACTTCGGTGATTCCGAAGCCGTAAAATCCGCGGTGTTCTGGACAGTCGGCGACCTCGGTAAGGCCAACTGGGATAAGATCACCATTGCGGCCCCCCTGGTTCTTGTGGGACTCGTTCTGCTCATCTGGAAATCCGGCGATCTCAACATCATGAACACCGGCGATGCCAGTGCAAAGAGTTTGGGGATCAACGTACAGGGAACGAGAATCTTCACCATGATTGTCAGCGCAATCGTTGGGATTCTGCCGGGCGTAGCGGTCGTGGGCGGCAGCAGGCATGCCCGGTGCATGCAGCGGGGTGGTCGCAGGCAAATTGTGGAAAAGCGCGTCCGCCGCCTCTTGGGCCTGGGGGGCGTTCTAGATTTAGGGAGATTCTTAGGCCCACTGCGCGCACGCCCCGGGCCGGCT
>JAKSAU010000118.1 GCA_022361535.1 Desulfobacterales bacterium | reverse complement strand
GGCGAGGAAGTCCGCGACGAGGCCCGCCTGACGGAGCTGCGGACATTTTCCAACGTCTGGTTCATGCATAAAAACTTCGTTATTTACAAGGACCGCATCGATTTCCCCAGGGATGTGGTGCAGAAAATCTGTCACTTCGAAATTCCCGGACTGCCGGCCGATTGGCTCCACCCGGAAGCAGCGGCGACACCGTATGCCGCCGCCACGGTGGCCGTGCCCTCGACCGCCGGCGACACTTTTCTGAAAGCGTGCTATTTCGATGGCGCCGATGAACATGGCACCGGAACGATTCTCCTCGGGATCGACAACTGAAAATTTCCCGGCTTTCTTTGGTTTTCAAACAGGCTCTCAGACAGGCGCTGGGGTGTTTTCGGGAAGGTCGTCATAACGTTCCAATGAGGCGATGCATAATTGAAAACAGCTTCCCGATATCGACCGGTTTGGCGATGTAGCGGTCGGCACCGGCCGCGATACATTTTTTGTAATCCTCCTGCAGGGTCCTCGCCGATACCACGATGATGGGCAGTTTTTTGAACGTCTCCTGGCTTCTGATTCTTTCCATGGCTTCGTAGCCGTTCATCCCGGGCATCATGATATCCATCAGCACCAGGTCGATAGTGGGCTGTCGTTCCAGCACCTGCAACGCTTTGCTGCCGTTTATGGCCTTGTAAACCGTCATTCCGGAATCCTCCAGAATTTTGGCCATGACAAAGAGGTTGCGCACATCGTCATCGACGACAAGGATTTTTTTACCATCGAACTTGAAGTCTTCGATGGCTGGAATGTTCAATACGGTTTTCTCTCTGGGGCCGGCGGCGGCAACGGTCTCGCCGGCCGCACGTTTATTCAGCCCGGGGTTTTGGGGGACCGTTCCGGATTCCTTGAGCGCTTCGGGAATATACAGGGTAAATGTCGACCCTTTTTCCTGGACGCTTTCAAGCTGGATCTCTCCCCCCAGAAGACAGGCGGTATCTCTGCAGATCGAAAGGCCGAGCCCGGTGCCGCCATGCTGGCGCGAGATACTGCCGTCCGCCTGGGTGAACGCCTCGAATATTCCGGCCTGTCTGTCATCCGG
>JAKSAU010001262.1 GCA_022361535.1 Desulfobacterales bacterium | reverse complement strand
CTTGATCTGCTGGGCCTGATCCATGAAACCGCAGCTCAACTTGAAACCTTTGCCAAAGAAAAAGGGCTCAGCCGGGCCAAAGGCTTTGCCGGGGGATCATGTAAAGAGGTGTTCTGTGATGACCATGCAAACTGCAAGGTGGTTTATGAAAAAGGACCATGTAGAAACCCGGACAAGGCCAGGCAGTCCATGTCTGCAGCAGGTATCAACTTTTTGGAGTTGTCCAAATCTGTGGGCTGGGAAATGAAAGTCATCACCACAGAAACAAATCCTAAAAAAATACCTACCGGAATTGTGGCCGGACTTGTCCTTCTCGAATAAATCCTTATTTTGGGCAGGACATTTTTATTGCCCGGAGGATACCCATGCTCAAAAAAATGAAAAAAGCCGCCATGCGGATGACGGCAGGCGCTGTAAATAAAATAGATTTTATCCGTCTGATTCAACGTATCGCCCAAAGCCAAACAGGGCGCCCCCACCTTGAACGATACCAGTCTCTTCCACAGGACTGGACAAATGCAGAAGACATAAGTGCCCTGGCAGTCGATTTGACAATGGATCAGCTGGTTGGAGAAAACCAGACGGTTGACCGGACTGAAATTCAGGATCTTATTGCCGAAATAGAAATCCAGTACAACAGGGATCTTCATATCGACACTGCAACTGCGTTCAGAGTTGTTTTTGACCAGCTGTTTGACCATTCAAACCCAAATCTTCCATTTACCTCTACAGACGGGCGGGATCTTAAGCATATTGACACTTTAAAAGAATACCGAGACAAGGGATTGGGTGTCCTTTACCTGATCAACCATAATTCCCACCTGGATGAATTTATCTTCAACTCTTTGATGCAAGATTTAGGATTAGGCCTTCCGGTATTTGCCGCAGGCCAGAATATGATGGCAATAGAAAGTATTGCCAAAGTGTTGATGATCGGATCTTACGTTGTTTTGAGAAAAGGAGCCTCCCGGCACCAGATGGCAGCCCTTTACAATTACTGCAGTGCTCTAAGCCGTCTTGGGGCTCAGCAAGGTATCTTCCTGGAAGCCTGGCGCGGTGGCGCAAGAACCCGGGACGGCAGTTTAAGATATCCCAAACGTTTGGTGGCTGTGCGGGGAGCCATCGACCTTGATGAAGGCCAGGATCTTGTAATTCAACCGGTTGCCCTTTCCTATTCCGTGGTACCCGAAGACATGATGATGTGCGCCAGGAAAAGCGGTAAGACCTGGATCAATGGCGTCAACTGGTTCAAAACCATGATGAGCGCCCCCCTTCATCCCAAATCCTTTTTGTGGCGGGGATTAAACAACATTTATTCCAGGTGCTATGTCTCATTTCCCGAACCAAAGCTGCTCAGCCAGCTAAATACAGACTGGCAAAAAGACAAGCGGGGAACAGACTTTGACGAGTTTGTGGCCTTAGATGCCATTACCCAAATTGCCCGAACCAAGAAAATCATGGCAAGCCAGATGGCAGCACGGGCTATTACCCGCGCTAAAAAGACCAACACCCCGGATCTTGAAAAACATATCAAAGAAGAGATCAAGACCGTTAAAATATACCACAGGCAGACGTTTGGCCATGCCCCAGACCTGGAAGACTTCATTGTGAATAACCCGGAAGAAACCATTGTTGAAGACGGGATCGCCACCTTGAAAAACAGGGGCGTGTTGAGTAGGTTGACAAAAGACAGTCTCAAACTGCCATCTGTCATCAATGACATCGGGTTAAGCTACTATGCTACGCACGGGGATCGGCGCCTTTACTCTCCTACAGCAGACCAGAATATCGTGGTGGTCGGTGCAGGGAACTGGGGGTTTGCTTTGGCCAACCTTGTAGCAGGCCGCCTGCTGGACAACAAGGCATATGGCAATGCCAGCATCACTATTTTCGATCCAAGAAAAAAATTAGTGCGCCATATGGGTAAGGAACGGCTGGGACCGGGCAGGTTTAAAGACAAGCCATTGGAGAAAAATGTTTTTGTTACCTATGACCTGGCATCTGCGTTTAGAAAGGCAAGTGAAGTAATCATTGCGGTCAGGCCCGAAGCATTTGAAACCCAGATGCGCGAAATTATCTCAGTATCTGAACAGCACCTTAAAATAATCATCGCCACCAGGGGATTTATACCAAATACAACGATTCTTCCCTTTCACATGACCCAGAACCTTTTGGTTGAACTTAACAGAACAGACATGGATGTCCTGACTCTTGCAGGCCCTCTTGAAGCTGATGACCTGGTGGAAAAAGGAGCAGTTGCAGGAATTCTTGCAGGAACCACACCTTTCCAGGAAGAACTGGCAGACCTGATTTTCGGATCTGAACGTCCCCAGGTTTTTTCAACAGATCCCATCGGTGTACAGGCAGCTGACATCCTGGCCCGAATTTACGCCTTATGTGTCAACCTGCTGTCAGTTTGTACGGAAGGGAAAAAGGGAATGATAAACGGGATGCTTTTTGCAAAGGCTTCGGCTGAGGCAAGGGCACTAACACTTGCCATGGGCGCATCGCCTGCAACCTTTACTGCAGGCAGCATTCCCTGGACAGCCACCTTTGTTGCCCTGGCCACAGACGGCCCGATCAAAGAACTTGGCGAGCGCCTGGGAACTGCAGTGAAAAAAGGGAAAAACCCAGCCCGGGTCCTAAACAAACTCTCTGATAAATGGCGGCAAAACGGAAAGAAAATCCATCTAATTTCAGACATTGAAGCTGCCCTTGCCTGCGGAAAGCAACGGGAGGTAGATCTGT
>JAKSAU010000514.1 GCA_022361535.1 Desulfobacterales bacterium | reverse complement strand
GTCAATATAGTCAGTAACAGCACATCCAGTTTAGACGCCATCATTTTTATATTTGTTCCCAAAATCGAATACTATATATAATACGATAAAGAAATCACATGCCTATTCAGGAAAGTGACATAGGGCCAGACCCCAATGTTGTTCATTTTTTGAACACAATTCTTTTTCCATTGTAAATCAATCGACAAGTTTTCGCAAGTTATTTTGCCGCTGCGAAATATTACAAATAGATTACAGAATTACTGGACAACTGACGACAGGTATATTTCATTAAGTTGAAGAAACTTATGAAAATAACCTTATGGAAAGGCTTAGAGCCTGTTAGCACCGCAGAGGGAAAGAGCAGCAACTTGTTTGAGCGATAGCGAGTTTTGCTGCGGCCCGGCGCAAGCTTACAGGCTCTTAGCCTTGGAATATCAGTTGTTGGAATAATTTTCTTCAACATTAATTTATACACACTATTTATATATTTTTATCGCCGTCTCACTCTCATCACTTGCAATATCTATTTCTTTGCCATTATATTTTCTCATCATTTCAATACTATTTCGCACACCTCTCCCCAGTCTTTCCACATAGCCCGCATCATATAAAAATTGTACCAGTACAGGGTTGCGATGGTACATGATACCCTGCTTTATTTTTTCTATGGTTAAGGAATTAGGGATAGCTCCCGGACTTTTGATCTCTATCCGATCCTCAAACACAATGACGGCTATATTGGCGCCGATAATCGTATAATCTCTATGTACTACGGCATTGACGATCAATTCCCTTAAGACATTGAAGGGATAATCAACTTTTGCCTCTCTCCTGGCGGTATGCCCTATTTTCACCGCCGCATTAATTCTAAGCTTTAAATAGTCCAGTACGCTTTCGATGTTGTGGAATACGTCTCTTTCAAAAAACTTGTGGTCTATCACGGAATCGGCAATATCTTTCCCGTCAATATGTATTGCTCTTATACCGGACCCGTGCAAATATTTTTTAGGATTTTTAGCAAATAAGAGCATCCCTGCTATGGTAGGATGGATATTTTCACCGCTTTGGCTCAGTATCTCGCTGTTGATTAGAATAGTTTCCACCTCTGATTGGGAAAAATTATTCAGATTCATTGCTCTATATTTGCTGAAATAATCCTCTATATTGCGAAAATCCAAATCCCTTGGCGCAGCATTCAGGACAGGACTCACTTCATAGTGAACATTCCCCGATGCCTGAAATAATCTTAATAATTCTTCTCTGGTCGCTTCCCTGGAAGTACTGCCATACCGCAGAAAATAGCAATTTTTCCCGTTCACTTTTGTATAGTAAGGCTTATTAATACCCTGTTCCACAGTTAAAACCACTACCCGCTTATTATCAATGATAAATTCTTGATAGTCCGGAATAACGGACGGCATAATTCTGTGGTAAAATATGTTCATGATTCTTTCTTCAAAATTTTCATCGCGGACCCCCACTACTTGGCGATCATCATTCACGCCAAATAACATCGTCCCCCCTTTAAAGTTAAGAAAAGCAATGATTTCTTTCGCGATGGAATCATTGTGAGCACATTCTTCTTTAAACTCAACCTTTGAGTTCTCACCGTTTGTGATCATGTATTGAATTTCTCTTACCCTTTCAAAAGCCCACATCCGGATCACTCCTTTTTTCCTGCACGTCCATTTTGCCTTCATTCTATCATTTCTTCCACCTATTGTAAACCCGCTCTCTTCATTGGAAATGTATAAACTTTGGTTAAAGAAAATGATGCTAATAATTATATAGAAATCAATAAGTACGTTTAAGCCCAAGTATTACCACCAGAAAATAAACCTGGATTATGTTATGATGCTATATAAGAGAATCTACAGATGATAGGCCCATTCAGGAAAGTGACATGGGTACAGACCCCCAGACACACTAAAACCATGTGTGTCAGATGGTTCAGTCCCCAAGTCACTTTCCTTCTTACTTTAAT
>JAKSAU010000932.1 GCA_022361535.1 Desulfobacterales bacterium | reverse complement strand
TCTCCTTCAATACCTTCCCACTTGCCCGTGCCGAGTTTAAATGAGATCGTACCGGTCTTGCCATTCGGCCGCCACAGGATACTCCAATTCAAATCGCCGTCAGCATCCGTCGCTTCACAGAGTGCCACATCCTGTAGGATCTTACCCTCAGCATTTTTTATGGCCGTGCCCTGAATAAAGAGTGCCGCTTGATACCAGGGACTGTCCTTCTTCTCGGTTACGAAGACACCCCGTTGAAAATAAGCAACGATCTGTACACCCTTCTTAAGCTCCTTAGTACGTTGTACCTCACGCGGCGCAACAAAGAAGTAACCTTCATCCCCCCCCCCTTCCACAGCCAACAAGCTACCCGTCAGCAATAAAACAATCCCCAGTAAGAAGTACTTCGTCTCGTTCATAACGTATCTCCCACTCTTCAGTTCTGATAAACAACTTTCCCATCCACGATGGTCATCGTTACATTCATCTTCAGAATGTCACGTGGATCGATCTTAAGCAAGTTCCGATCGCATACGGTAATATCCGCCAACTTACCAACCTTAATCGAGCCGCGTTTATCCGCTTCGAACGCAGCATAGGCATTGTTGATGGTATACGCCTTGAGGGCTTCATGCACACTGATGTTCTCTTGCGGAAACCACCCTCCCTTCGGTGTCCCCTTGACCGTCGTCCGATTCACAGCCGCATGGATGAGATACTTGGGGTGCATATGATACTCCGCCGCCAAAGTTCCCGGCCAATCGGAGCCAAAGGATAGTAATGCCCCATTGTCTAAAAGCGTCTGAAACGCGTAAGCCCCTTTACACCGTTCGTGCCCAATGCGTTCCTCCATCCAACGCATGTCGTCAGAGATGTGATAGGGATTCACCTCGGCAATCACATTCAGCTGTTGAAAACGCGGAAAGTCCTGCGCACGTACGACCTGGGCATGAATGACACGAAACCCATCTAAATCACGGCCAAGCTCCTTCATTAAACGTTCGTAGGTATCCAACATCAGGGAGACACCCTTGGTGCCGATGGCATGGACGTTAGACACAAAGCCGGCGCTATAGCCGATCTTGATGAGCTTATACATCTTGTCCATATTCGGTACCCGATGCGCCTTATCATCACTGGTGTGATGACGGTAGTGACCGCAGGTATCCGGTCGATCGTCATAGGGTGCAAAGAACAGAGCGCCATGATCACCCATGATGCCATCGATATAACCTTTGAAAGCACCGT
>JAKSAU010000954.1 GCA_022361535.1 Desulfobacterales bacterium | reverse complement strand
GGATCGTTAGCCTCTACGGTCACGGTCTCCAGGGTTGGGTTATAGTGAAAAGCATTATCCCAAATATGGGTCACCCCACCGGGTAGGGTTACCTCGGTTAAATTGTTCTTGCGAAAAGCTTCTTTCCCGATACTGGTCACCGTGTTGGGTATGATCACCCCGGTCAATTGGTTATGCTCAAAAGCTTCATTACCAATGGCGGTCACCGTGTAGGTATTTGGGCCATCATCCACCGTTGGGGGTATGGTCACACTGGGACCTCCCGCGGTGTTATAGTCTATTGCCTCCACTTTAAGAGGAGCTAAGGAAGTAACTTTGTAGGTGATATGATCGGCATTGAACGTGTCCCCGACCCCTGGAACAACTTCCGTGACGGACCTGAAACCCGTCCACCCATTATCTAAATAAACTTGTCTCTTGCCCATGGGGACAATCACATCTATTTGGTTACGGTCTGCATTTTGAAAGGCATCTGCATGGAGCGATGGGGGAACGGTAGCCTTTGTCACCACCGTGGCAAGATCCGGGTTATTTCTAAAAGCCCAATGCCCAATACTGGTGACCGTGTTGGGTAGGGTCACCCCGGTCAGTTGGTTACCCAGGAAAGCTTCGTTACCAATAGCGGTCACCGTGTAGGTGTTCGGGCCTTCATCCACCGTTTGGGGTATGGTCACCGCTCCTCCCGTAATGGCATAGTCCGCCACCTTCACTTCATAAGGAGAAGGAGCTAAAGAAGTAACTTTGTAGGTGATATGATCGGCAATGAACGTGTCCCCAACCCCTGCTACTTCCGTGATGGACCTGAAGCCCGTCCAGCCATTATTTAAGTAAACTTGTCCCTTGCCCAAGGGAACGTCCACATCTATTTGGCCACGGTTTTGAAAGGCATTTGCATGGAGCGATGGGGGAATGGTAGCCTTTGTCACCACCGTGGCAAGGCCTGGGTTATTTCTAAAAGCAACAGTCCCAATACTGGTGACACTTTTCCCTATGGTGACACGGGTCAAATGGTTGTGCTGAAAAGCTGCACCTCCAATACTGGTGACACTGTCGGGTATGGTCACCTCGGTCAATTGGTTGCTCGAAAAAGCCTGGTAGCCAATAGCGGTCACACTGTTGGGAATGACCACACTGGCCAGTTCGTTGCTATTAAAAGCCCCTTCCCCAATACTGGTGACCGTGTTGGGTAGGGTCACACTGGTCAATAGCCCGTATTGAAAAGCTTTGTCACCAATACCGGTCACCGTGTAGGTGTTTGGGCCATGATCCACCGTTGAGGGGATGGTCACCGCTCCTCCCGTAACGCTATAGCCCGCCGCCTTCACTTCATAAGGCGCTAAGGAAGTGACCCGGTACGTTATATGATCGACAGTGAACTCGGCATTGACCTCCACCATGGACTGGAAGCCTTCCCACTGTGTATTGTCCTGGTAGTTCCCCAGGGCGCCCTGGGGAACTACCACAGCTATTTGGCCACGGTTTTTAAACGCATCTACATGGAGTACTGGAGGATCGTTGGCCTCCACTATCACCAAGGCAAGGTTTAGGTTGTCCCAAAAAGCCCATTGATCAATCTCGGTCACATTGCCTGGTAGGGTCACCTCGGTCAAATCGTTATCCCAAAAAGCACTGTTCCCAATAGTTTTCAAGCTGTTGGGTAGGGTCACACT
>JAKSAU010001214.1 GCA_022361535.1 Desulfobacterales bacterium | reverse complement strand
TGCCGTGACTGCGGTATCTGCGTGGCAATCTGCCCTGAAGCAGCCATTAACCGTGTAGAAAAAGCCACCGGATTTGAATATGTCGTGGATGCAGACAAATGCATCGGCTGCGGATTCTGTCATGGCGCATGCCCCTGCGGAATCTGGGACCTGGCTCCCAACATGCCTTTATAACAATAAAGCGATAAACATCCAAACCCCCGCGTCGTCATCCGGCGCGGGGGTTTATAATTTATAACGCAACTTTTGAACTATAGACCACACACCCATCACATATAGGAATTCTCAAAATATTTTTCCGATTGGCCCTTGTGAACAAGGGCATTCCATATACAAATACCGGCCCGTTTATCCATATATGAGATTGCACTGATATTGCTGTCAGAAGCTAAACCAGAAAAAGACTTTTGACTTTTGATATCCCGGGAATAATGGTCTGTGTTCTGTTAATTCCTTCAATCCGCCGTATATTCTTATCCACAAATTCGGCAATTGTCTCGGCATCTGAAGCCAAAAAATCACGTTTTAAGACCATTTTAACCAAAATGTCTATACTGCCGTGTACGGAGTGAACCTCCTGGATCTCTTCTAAATCATACAGGGTATCAATAATCTCATCCTGGGTTGATATTCCCACATTGATAAAAACAAAAGCGGTAATGGTCCGCTTCATCTCGGGATATTCAGGCGTGGTCTTTTCAATCATGGCCTTCCTGAATCCCTCCATGCTCTTGGGGATAACCTGGGACAAACCGATCCCGTATTGACGGCCGGCACTTCGGGTCCAGTGATGATAGGAGATATACGTGTAAAGGTCGGCGATGCTTCTGCCGGGAAAATGCTTGAGCAGCCCACCGCTATTAATAATCGCCGTCATGGGAACAAAAATCGTATTATACCAATCCTTGGCAGCTTTAGGAACGTCACAGTCCCGCCCTGACTGGGCTGCAAGGTAGAGCTGATGTTTTTTAATCTGCGTTTCTAAAAACTTATATTTCCCTACCTCGGTCAGATCAATTTTTTCCTTGAGCCCGGTCTTTTCAAAAAATTTTTTACGCTCAATATAGATGAGGTTCTCCATGGTATTTTTACCAGACAGAAGTTCCACCACTTTTGCCTGGATATCTGTCCAGCCAAGTTCTTTGGCTGCTGCGACCCTGTGATTACCGTCCAGGACAAAATAGTCGTTGCGAATCTGGTAAAGATTGACCGGAGGAAGATTTCCCCCTTCACGCATGGTCCGTTTGATATCGCTGAACCGCTTTTTTGATACATGTTTTTTGGGACGGAACCGCGAATCAAAATCATAGTATTTACCAACACTGCCGGTAATCTTTTCCAGCTGTATGGTTTGAATACCATGATCAACGAACTCTACATCCTCTTCCTGGGCCTGCTTCTCGTTAAAGGAAGAAACATGATCATTGTCTGTCCCACCTGTGTCGCTGCCGAACAAATTTTTTAAAAAATTCATTATTCTCAGACCTCAATTATGATGTGTCCGCATGTATTGATTACCCGGGTACGGTTGGCCCATGTCATTCGCTGCTCAAAGTTATCAAATGCCTCATGGACGTGACCATGGATAAAATAGTCCGGGCTTTGTTTGACGATCAACCGGTTAAAGCATTCAAACCCCATATGGCATAAATCTTCCCGGTCGTGAATTCCCCGGGGAGGCGCATGGGTTACCACCATGTGGATGGGTTTCTTTCGCCAAATTTGGAATCCCATCCAGAACAATATTTTTTTCATCGCGGCTTCTGTATACTGATTAGGTCCGCCATTGTACCACATGGAGCCTTCCAGTCCCAGAATATTTAAGCCCCCTATCGTCACCACCCGGCCATGAATATTTTCACATCCAAACAAATTGCCTGGTGAGTAACGGATATCGTGGTTGCCTTTTACATAGTAAAGAGGGGCGTCAAGACGATCTCGCAAAAATGAAAGATACTCAGGCTCCATATCTCCGCAGGAAATGGTCAGATCGACAGGCGGCAGGGTTTTGTTTTCGACATCCTTTGTCAATTGAGCTTCTGTAAAATCCGATACAAGAAGAATTCGCAGGTTATGTCTTTTTCCAAGGGATTGTATACGGCCCATGAATAATTTCCGTTAGGGTTAAAAATCCTGGCAATCATACGATGGTTCGTTTGATCAAGTCAACTATATGGCGAGCCGGCCAAAACAGACCATGCAATGGATAAACCATTACGTTGTAATTATAAACACTTACCCAAAACCCTCATTATAAAGCCCTCCTGATTTCCACGAATTTCAATTATATAAGTGACATTCAAACTTGACTTTTCACAAGACCCGATATATGTCGCTATGATGGTAGCAACAGAACCTGATTATAGAAATACCAATAAATATTGCTTGCCATTTAAAAATATTATGCTAAGAATTAATCTCACTTATAGGAGGATTTATCATTTAATTAACTTGATGGTTTGTCTCCATTTCCCTGATTGAATGGGGAAAACCGTCAACTATTTTTATTAGGAGGAGAAAGATGAAAAAGATTCTTGTATCGCTGTTTGCTTTGGCTTTTGTCCTGGTTTCTGCACCTGCATTTAGTGCAGATATCGAACTTGCCAAAAAATCCACCCTTGAAGCCATTGTAAAAGCGGGCAAAATCCGTGTTGGCTTTGAATCCGGCTACCTTCCCTTTGAAATGACTAATACAAAAGGGAAATACATGGGTTTTGACATTGACATGGGTAAAGCCCTTGCCAAGGCCATGAAAGTAAAATACGAACCGGTTAACACTGCGTGGGACGGTATTATCCCCGGTCTCCTCACTGATAAGTATGATATTATCATTTCAGGTATGACCCTTACACAGGAAAGAAACCTGGCAGTTAATTTCGCTGATCCTTACATTGTTGTAGGTCAGGCCATTCTCGTGAACAAAAAACACGAAGGCAAAATCAAATCCTATAAAGACCTGAACGATCCCAAATACGTTGTATGCTCCAAACTTGGTACCACTGGTGAGCAGGCTATTAAACGCTTGATCCCCAAAGCGACTTACAAATCCTATGAAGTTGAAGCAGAAGCTTGCATGGAAGTTATCCAGGGTAATGCAGACGCAACTGTATATGATCTTCCCCTGATTGAGTTCTTCCAGGCAGTTCACGGTGAAGGCAAAACTTATGCCCTGAACAAACCCTTTACTTTTGAGCCCCTTGCTATGGCAATCAAAAAAGGCGATCCTGACTTCCTTAACTTCCTGAACAACTTCATCCGCCAGTACAAGAATGACGGCAGATGGCAGAAATCCTACGACAAATGGATCAAGACCGCTGACTGGAAAAAAGATCTCCAGGAATAATACATTCTTAGATTTTAATCAGGGCCGGCAGTTTTATACTGCCGGCCCGTTTTGTAATTTGTAAGGCGTAAATATGGAAGAAAACACATCCAACATTAAGCGGCTGAGCAATCCAACCGGTTATATTATTTCTGTTATCGGATTCTTTGCCTTGATTTTCACGGTCATCTTCTCTGTCTATTATGCGACAGTGGCCGTCGAATATCAGTGGCGGTGGTTCAAAGTACCCAAGTATTTTATGTACCAGGAGACGATCACCATCCATGCAGAGGCTGACGGTGAAATCCTGACCATTGAAGACAAAGGTGAAAAGGTGAACCTTACCGTAGAAACGGACGGTGAACCATCAACCTATTCAGTCCCCAAAGGCTCTTTTGACTGGGACGAAGGTGACATGATCTCTCCCGGGGATGTCATTGCCGAGTATGTGGGAGACTGGAAGCCCGGAATTATGGCCAAAGGGCTTTGGGTGACCCTGAAAGTGTCATTTATATCCACCATATTCGGTATCCTTTTGGGAATAATCGGCGGTGTGGCCAGGGTGTCTGACACCCCTGTTCTAAAGTGGACAGCCATGACCTATGTGGAGATCATCAGGGGATCACCCCTGCTTGTCCAGATCATGATTTTCTATTTTGTACTGGGCACCACCGTGAATTCGCTGCTGTCTATGAACGGTCTGCCCAAGCTCCATCCTGAATGGTACGGTATCATGGCATTGTCCGTTTTTACCGGTGCCTATGTTGTTGAGATCGTACGTGCCGGTATCGAAGCCATTCATCCGGGCCAGGTGGAAGCAGCAAGGTCCCAGGGCATGACCTATTTTCAGTGCATGTTCCACATTGTCCTGCCCCAGGCCCTGAAAACCATTCTTCCTCCACTTGCCGGACAGTTCATTAACCTAATCAAGGACTCCTCACTTCTAGGCGTTATTTCCATCGTGGAACTGACAAAAGCGACGCGTGAAGGTATTACCACCAGTCTGCAGACTTTTGAGCTCTGGTTTATCTGCGCCATCCTCTATTTGAGTATGACCTTTACGCTCTCCATGTTTGTCCAGTATCTGGAAAGGAGGACTGCTACAAAATGATTGAAGTAAAAAATATTTATAAGACATTTTACGTCCCCCATGAAGTCAAAGCACTGGTGGATGTCACCAATACCATTAACGCGGGTGAAGTGGTTGTAGTCATCGGGCCTTCGGGATCCGGTAAATCCACATTCCTGCGTTGCCTGAACCGGCTTGAAACTGCGGATCACGGGCAAATCCTGGTGGACGGTGTTGATATTTTCGATCCCAAGACAGACATCAACAAAATCCGTGCTGAAATGGGCATGGTTTTCCAGTCTTTTAATCTTTTTCCCCACCAGACTATCCTGGGCAATGTATGCCTTGCCCAGAAACTTGTGAGAAAGCGGAATAAAAAAGAAAGAGAAGACAAAGCCATGGCCTTGCTTGAAAAAGTCGGGATCGCCAACAAAGCCCATGCCTGGCCATCTAACTTATCCGGTGGACAGCAACAGCGTGTTGCCATTGCAAGGGCACTTGCCATGGACCCCAAAATCATGCTCTTTGATGAGCCCACATCCGCACTTGACCCGGAAATGATCGGTGAGGTTCTGGATGTTATGAAAACCCTGGCCAAAGAAGGTATGACCATGGTCTGTGTTACTCATGAAATGGGCTTTGCCCGTGAGGTAGGCGACAGGGTAATTTTCATGGATGAGGGCCAGATCGTAGAAGAAGGCACCCCGGAACAATTTTACACCAATCCAACCCACGACAGGACTAAATTGTTCCTCAAACAGATTCTTTAATCTGTCTTTTAAGCAAAAACAAACACCCGGCTTCCTGTCAGGAGGCCGGGTGTTTTATTTTTTCCATGACATTCTATTAAACTTGGGATTTACTCCTCACTGACAACAAATCCGCTTGGAGTCAAACCGCTGGAAGAAGGTGTTCCGGCGATTCTGGCAAGATAGGCATTGCCCAGTTTCTCAATATGGGCACTGATGCTGTCAAAATAATTGTAATGTACCTGTTCATCATCAATAATCGTTTCAAACAATTTCATACTGATACTGTCATTGTTTTCCCTGCAGACATTTAAAAAACCGTTGTAGGCATCAATAGCCTTGTCTTCTTCTTCAGAGTCAAAGGGGAAAACGGTTTCAACTTCCTGATTCCTGACAGCTTTCCCGGCAGGCTCGGTTGTAGGCTCTCCGCCCAGTTCCTTAATCCGTTCGGCAAACATTTCTGCATGACGCATTTCATCAATGGCAATGAGTTTGAGTTTTGCGGCAAACTCACCAAAGTCCATGTCATCCAGATTATAATGCTGGTTCATGTATTGGGTAATTGCCAAAAGCTCCATAGACCGGGCCTGGTTTAACACGTCTATAACCTTTTGTTTCTTTTTTTCTCTTTGAGACGCCATATTCATTCTCCTTTTTATGTTGTTCGTGATTTAAATACGCTCAACTTTTATATCCATATCGAACATTATGCTTCATTTGCAAGTTTGAGTTACATTAAGTTCCCCATAAATTTACTTGCTCCAGATTAGAGTTTTCATACCCCATTGACACCCATACAAATTTTCCTATACCTTTGCCAAAGGGTGAGACAGGGGATAACCAGACAAGGAGATCATTTCAATGGGTACTGAATATACGATTCATCCGGTGGTCATGGGTACTAAAGTGTTTGACAAAAGCATGATGACTTACCAGCACGGACAGGGCCAGACTTATACGATTCCCATCTACACCTGGATCATAAAAGGCGGGGACAAAAATATTCTTGTAGACACAGGGGAGATGAACCCCATCCAATCCGAAGAAAGAGAAAAGGCCATTAACGGGAAGATTTATACTTTTGAGCAGGGATTAAAAGAACACGGGCTGCTTCCCTCTGATATTGATATCGTCATCCATACCCATCTTCATATGGATCATTGCGAAAACGATTACAAATGTGAAAACGCAAGATTCTTTGTCCATAAAGCAGAGCTTGAATCCGTGCATAACCCGCATCCTTTAGACTATAGATATTTAGAAGACTATATCGAGGATGTGGAGGAGAACGGTCAGATTACAATCATTGACAGGGACACCCAGATTGTGGACGGTATCCGGGTCGTCCACACCCCGGTTCACACAAAAGGGGGATTAACCGTTTTTATAGATACATCTGAAGGCAAAGCTGCCATCACAGGTTTTTGCATCATTGATGAGAACTATGATCCACCACCTGAAATCCGCGGTATGGAAATGGATGTGATCCCACCCGGCACCCATGTGGATGTGTATTCTGCATACGATATCATGGCAAGAGTTCGCCAGGAGGCTGATATTCTTATCCCGCTTCACGAGCCAAAGTTTGCATCCATGGACTGTATCGGGGCATAAGCCCCTTATACCCCACACAATCAGTTTTCTTAACTGTCCATTATCCTTTCCAGGGCTCATAAGCCTAGGCTTTGGCAAGAAGGCTCGCTTTTCCTAAGAAAAAGGCATCAGGCCAGGCGTATTTTTGGAAAAAATGCGGCAACCG